>NZ_PQMX01000020.1:0-90783 GCF_004368385.1 Burkholderia sp. B10
TCCCTCCGCACCCGCATCACCACGCTTCGCCGCACATCCCACATTTCGCCCGACGGCGCGCTATGATCGACGCGTGGCGCCGCCTGCGCGTCCGCTCGGGCGCTGCCGTCCGGCCGTTCCCCAGTGCTGTTCCGTTCGACTGCCTGTCCGCCGGGAGGCCGTATCGATGAGCACGCTCACCAACACCATCAAGCAACGTCTACACGACGGCGACGAGCCGTTGTACGGCCTGTGGCTGTCGCTCGGCTGCGACTCGGTCGCGGAAGCGCTCGCACACGCCGGCTACGACTGGCTCTGCATCGACATGGAGCATGCGCCGAACGACAGCCGCGACGTCGCATCGCAGTTGCGGGCGCTCGCTGCCGCGCATCTGCCGACCGAGCCGGTCGTGCGCGTGCCGGGGCGCGAGCCGTGGCTCGTGAAGCGCGCGCTCGACGCCGGCGCGCGCACGCTGATGTTTCCCTGTATCGAAACGCCCGAAGAAGCCGCGCACGCCGTGCGGCTCACGCGCTTTCCGTCGCCGGAATCTCCCGACGGCCTGCGCGGCGTAGCCGGCATGGTGCGCGCGGCGGCGTTCGGCATGCGCCGCGATTATCTGCAGACGGCGAACGCGCAAGTCGCGGTGATCGTGCAGATCGAATCGGCGCGCGGCATCGACGAGGTCGAGCGGATCGCCGCGACGCCCGGCGTCGACTGCCTGTTCGTCGGCCCGGCCGATCTGGCGGCGAGCATCGGACATCTGGGCGACAGCCGCCACCCGGACGTCGCCGCCGCGATGGCGCGCGTGCTGGCGGCGGGCAAGCAGGCCGGCGTCGCGGTCGGCATCTTCGCGAACGATGTGGCGGGCGCGCGCCAGTACCGCGACGCCGGCTACCGGATGATCGCGCTGTCGGCCGACGTGAGCTGGCTGCTGCGCGCAACACGCCAGGCGCTGCAGGAGGTGCGGTCATGAACGACGTCGATCGAAACGGAGCAGGAGCCGGCGCCCCGACTGACGCAGGACCAGGCACGACCCCAGAACCAAGCACCGATGCCCGCGCCCGATCCGCACGCCACGCGGTCGGTCCGCGCGAGCGGCTCGGCGCGATGCTCGGCCTGTGCGTACTCTGCGCGGCAACCGCCGCCGCAGCCACCGCCCAAACCACCCCGCACCCGAAACCCGATCCCGCGCACGAGACGCAATCCGCGGTAGCCGACTACAACGCCGGCGACTATCGCGCCGCGCTCGTGCAGTTCCACGACGCGGCCGAGCGCGGCGACCGGCTCGCGCAGTTCAATTACGCGATGATGCTGCTCACCGGCGTCGGCGTGAGCGCGAACGTCGACGAGGGGCTGCGCTGGCTCAAGCGGGCGGCCGACGCCAACATGTCGCACGCGCAGTACGTGTACGGGCGCATGTTCGACGACGGCGAGTTCGTCGCGCGCAACCCGGCCGAAGCGCACCGCTGGTTCCTGCGCGCGGCGAAGCAGGGGCACGTGCAGGCCGAGCTGTCGCTCGCGAACCAGTTTCTCGACGGGCGCGGCACGCCGCGCGACAACCGGCAGGCGTTCGTCTGGTACAAGCAGGCGGCCGATTCGGGCGAGCCGACGGCGCAGTACGTGACCGCATCGTTCTACGAGCGCGGCGGCGATGGCGTCGTGCAGAACCTGAACATCGCGCGTGCCTACTACGCGGCGGCCGCCGCGCAGGGCGACGAGACGGCCGGGCTGAAATTCAAGGAGCTGAGTGCGCGGCTGAAGGCGCAGGAGCCCGCGGCGGGCGGCGGCGCGGACCATGCGAGCCCGCGCGCGACGCCGCAGTGAGCGCGCGACCGGCCGCGACCGCTCGTCGAGACGAAAAACGGCGCCGAGGCGCCGTTTTCGCTTGCCGCGGCCGCATGCGGCCATCCGTCGTGCGGGCGCTCAGCTCTTCATCAGCCGCCGCTGCCGCGCGACGCTCATGATCATCCCGATCGCGATGCCGAGCGTCGTGAGCGCGGTGCCGCCGTAGCTCATGAACGGCAGCGGCACGCCGACGACCGGCAGCACGCCGCTCACCATGCCGATGTTCACGAACGCATAGACGAAGAACGCGAGCGTGAGCGAGCCGGCGAGCAGCCGGCCGAACAGCGTCGCGCCCTGCGCGGCGATGTAGAGCCCGCGCGCGATCAGCGCCATGTACAGCGTCAGCAGCACGAGCCCGCCCGCGAGCCCCCATTCTTCGGAGAACACCGCGAAGATGAAGTCGGTGTGCTTCTCCGGAATGAATTCGAGGTGCGCCTGCGTACCCTTCAGATAACCCTTGCCGAGCACCCCGCCCGAACCGATCGCGATCACCGCCTGAATGGTGTGGAAGCCCTTGCCGAGCGGGTCGGAGGTCGGGTCGAGCAGCGTGCACACGCGGTGCTTCTGATAATCGTGCATCAGCGGCCATTGCACTTCCGGCTGGCAGATGCGCTCCTCGAACACCGCGATCGAGCCGACCGCGATCACGCCCGCGACCAGCACCGGCACGATCAGCTTGAACGACAGGCCGGCCAGATAGATCACGAAGAAGCCGGCCGCGAACACCAGCAGGCCGGTGCCGAGGTCGGGCTGCTTCGCGATCAGCCCGACGGGCACCAGCAGAATGCCGAACGCGGCGAGGAAGTCGTACCAGCGCAGCCCGCCTTCGCGGCGCTGGTAGTACCACGCGAGCATCAGCGGCGTCGCGATCTTGAGGATCTCGGACGGCTGGATCACGACGCCGACGTTCAGCCAGCGCTTCGCGCCCTTCTTGGTCATGCCGAACAGCGCGACCGCGACCAGCAGCGCGACCCCGACCGTATAGAGCGGGACCGCGAAGCGCATCAGCGTCGTCGGCGGGATATTGGCGATCACCCACATCAGCACGAACGTCAGCAGGATGTTGCGCAGTTGATCCTCGACGCGGCCCGGCATGTCGATGCTCGCGCTGTACAGCGTGACGATGCCGACGCACATCAGCAGGAACACGATGAGGGCGAGCGGGCGGTCGAAGCCCGCGAACATCTGCTTGATCTTGTCGAGCCAGGCGCGCTTGTCGAATTGCATGCCTTTCTCCGTTAATGAGCGGTGCCGGCGTTCGCCGCCTTCGCGGCGGCTGCGGCTCGGGAATTGTCGTCGCGCGGCGCAGCCGCGAGCGGCTGCGCATCGCTGGCCGGCCGGCGCGGCCGGTGCGGGCGCCGGATCGGCGGCAGGCTCGCGGGCCGCGGCGCCGCGGCGCTCGCCTCGGTCGCTGGCGCCGCGCTGGCGGCCGCCGCAGCACCCGGTGCCGACGCAGCCGACGCGGCCTGCGCCGCGCTCGCCGCGCTCGGCACCACCGGTGGCGGCAGCGCCGTGAAGCCGGCCGCCACGGTGACGGGCTTCGTCGCGTCGCCGATCACGGGCGCGCTCACCGGCTCGGTCGCCGATGCGGCGGCGGCCACGGCCGCGGCCTCGTTCTTCGGGTTCTGGCGCTCGACCAGGTAGTAGTCGAGCACGCGGCGTGCGATCGGGCCGGCGGACTGCGCGCCCCAGCCGCCGTTCTCGACGACCAGCGCGAGCGCGATCTGCGGATGGTCGACCGGCGCGTACGCGATGAACAGCGCGTGGTCGCGCAGATGCTCGGCGAGCAGGTGGCCCTTGTAGTTCGAGCCCTGCAGCGAGAACACCTGCGCGGTGCCGGTCTTGCCCGCCGCGACGTACTGCGCGCCGCGGAACACCTTGTACGCGGTGCCCGACGGGTTGTCGATGACGTTCTCCATCCCGCGCTTCACGACGTCGAGGTCGGCGGCCTTGAGCGGGATGACCTCGCTTTCCTTCGGCACCGTCAGGTGGCGCGCGCGCGTGATCGGATCCTCGACTTCCTTCACCAGGTGCGGCTTCATCACGACGCCGTTGTTCGCGAGCGTCGCGGTCGCATGCGCGAGCTGCAGGATCGTGAACGAGTTGTAGCCCTGGCCGATCCCGAGGCTGATCGTCTCGCCGTCGTACCACTTCTGCTGCGCAGGCTTCTTGAACGCCTTCTTCTTCCATTCGGTCGACGGCAGGATCCCGCGCGCCTCGCCCTGGATGTCGATGCCGGTGATCTGGCCGAACCCGAACGGCTTCATGAAGTTCGCGATCGCATTGACGCCGAGGTCGCGCGCGAGCATGTAGAAGTAGGTGTCGTTCGACACCATGATCGCCTTGTTCATGTCGACCCAGCCCTGGCCCGAGCGCACGTCGTTGCGGAACGTGTGGCCGCCGAACGTGAAGTAGCCGGGATCCTGGAAGCCCCAGCCCGGCGTGCGCTTGCCGAGCGTCAGGCCGGCCAGCGCCATGAACGGCTTGTACGTCGAGCCGGGCGGGTAGGTGCCGTGCAGCGGGCGGTTCAGGAGCGGCTTGTCGGGCGAGTTGTTCAGCTCGTCCCAGGTCTGCTGGTCGATGCCGTCGACGAACGAGTTCGGGTCGAAGCTCGGCGACGACACGAACGCGAGCACGTCGCCCGTCTTCGGTTCGATCGCGACGAGCGCGCCGCGCTTGCCGGCGAACGCCTGCTCGGCCACCTGCTGCAGCGCGATGTCGAGCGACAGCACGAGGTTGTCGCCGGGCGTCGCCTGCGTGCGCGACAGCGTGCGCACGGGCCGGCCGCCGGCCGTCACCTCGACTTCCTCGAAGCCCGTCAGGCCGTGCAGCTCGGTCTCGTAGCTCTGCTCGACGCCGATCTTGCCGATGTAGTCGGTGCCCTTGTAGTTGTTCGCGTCGCGGCGCGGATCGTAGTGTTCCGGATCGCTGTCGTTGTCGTCGCTCATCGCGTCGATGCGATCCTGGTCGCGCTTCGAGATCCGGCCGATATAGCCGATCACGTGCGCGGCCGTCATGCCGAGCGGATACTGGCGGAACAGCCGCGCGCGCACGTCGACGCCGGGGAAGCGGAAGCGCTGCGCGGTGAAGCGGGCGACTTCGGCGTCGGTCAGGCGCGTGCGGATCGGCAGGCTCTCGAAATTCTTCGAGTCTTCCTGCAGCTTCTTGAAGCGGCGGCGGTCGCGCGCGTCGATCGGAACGATCTCGGACAGCTTGTCGATCGTGTTGTCGAGCGTGTCGTCGAGCTTCGACGGCGTGATCTCGAGCGTGTACGCCGAGTAGTTCTTCGCGAGCACCACGCCGTTGCGGTCGGTGATGATGCCGCGGTTCGGCACGATCGGCGCGACCGAGATGCGGTTTTCCTCGGCCTGCAGCGCGTATTTGCCGTGCTGCAGCAGCTGCAGGTAGAAGAAGCGGCTCGCGAGCAGCCCGAAGCAGACGAACACGAACACGCCCGCCGCCGCGACGCGCAGGCGGAACTTCGAGAGCTGCTGTTGGGTGTCGTTGAATTCGGTCATGCGCTTACAGTCGATCCGGCCCGCGCACGTCGAGCGCGCGGGCGAGGGGCCGCCTCGGGGCGCTTCGGGCGTGGGGGCGGCAGGTCATCAAGGGGCGGTTCCGGTGCGGCTCAGATCGGGCGCGTGTCGTCCGGGTCGACCGGGCGGCGTTGCGGCATCAGCAGCAGATGGCTCGCGATCGGCCACAGCGCGGCCTCGACGAAGCCGTCCACCAGATAGCGCCAGCCGGGGAACGCGGCGCCCATCATCAGCCGGATCACGAACGGCACCAGTTGCGCGCCGACCAGCAGCGGCGTCACGTACAGCACTTGCACGCCGATCGGCATCCACAGCACGCGCCGGTGGATCGTGATCGCACCGTACGACAGCAGCGTATAGGCGAGCGCATGCTCGCCGAGCAGCCCCGCGTCGTGCACGTCCATCAGGATGCCGAGCGCGAACGCGACGCCCATCCCGACCTTGCGCGGCTGATGGATGTTCCAGAACAGCAGCACGAGCGCGACGAAGTCGGGCACGCCGGGCAGGCGGCCCCACGGCATCAGGTTCAGCAGGAACGCGGCGGCGAGGCTGAAGACGATGAAGTACGGGTTGACCGGCTGCAGGATGTATTGCGGGCGATTCATCGCTGGGCTCCTGGTTGCCCGGCCGCGGGCTGCGCGGGCGCCGCCGGAGCCGCTGCCGCAGGCGTCGCGCCCGGTGCGGCGGCCGGCTTCGCGTCGGCCTTCTCCTTGTCGACCTTCGCCGCGCCCTTCACGCCTTTCTTGCCCTTCGCGTTCTTGTCGGCCGGCTCGGGCTCGGCCGGGCGCGGCGGGACGTCGCTGCGGTAATGCAGCACCAGCATCTCGCGCGCGCCGCGCACCGCGGCGATCGGCGCGCAGGTCACGCGCGCGAACGCGGTATCGGCGAGCTTGTCGACGCGCACGACCTTCGCGACCGGCAGGCCGGGCGGATAGACGCCGTCGAGGCCGCTCGTGACGAGCTCGTCGCCCGCGACGAGGTCCGAGCTGGTCGGCACGAAGCGCAGATCCAGCGCATCGCCCTTCGGCGTGCCGTAGATCACGCTGCGCAGGCCGGTGCGCAGCACCTGCACCGGAATCGCGAGATCGCGGTCGGTGATCAGCGTGACTTCCGCCTGCAGCGGGAACACGCGCGTGACCTGGCCGACCACGCCGTCCTCGCTGACGACCGGCGCGCCGTGCTGGATGCCCTGTTGCGAGCCTTGCCCGATGACGATCTTCTGCGTGAACGGGTCGCTCGTGTCGTACTGGATCTCGACCGGCGTCGATTGCGTCGCGATGTGCTGGCGCAGCTCGAGCACCGCGCGCAGATGGATGTTTTCCTGCGCCAGCATCGCGGCCTGGTTGGCCTGGGTGGACAGCTGCAGGTTGCGCTTGCGCAGCGCGTCGTTCTCGTGGCGCAGCGACGCGCCGGTGACCGCGATGTCGGCCGCGCCCATGAACAGGTCGCGCGGCACGAGCGCCGCGCGCTGCAACGGGTACAGCACGGTGCCGAGCACGCCGCGGACGATTTCGAGCGTGCTGAAGCGCGCGTCCGACACGAGGAGCGCGATGGCGAGGGCGACGAAGAAGATGAGCCGCGCGAGCGCAGGCGGACCTTGCTTGAAGAGAGGCGGCGGACTGTATTCCATGGTCGGCGCCGGGCGCGTGGTGATCGGTTAAATAATGCTCAGACGCGCAAACGGCGTGGCGGTTCGTTCTGAGCGAGCGATCCGGCCACGCCGCGCGTGCGTCATGTCAAACGGGACTGCCTAGGCGATCACTCGTACGAGAAGATGCTGCCCAGCTTGTCCATGCGCTCGAGCGCCATGCCCGAGCCGCGCACGACGCAGGTGAGCGGATCTTCGGCGACGAGCACCGGCAGGCCGGTTTCTTCCGCGAGCAGGCGGTCGAGGTCGCGCAGCAGCGCGCCGCCGCCCGTCAGCATCATCCCGCGCTCGGCGATGTCGGCGCCGAGTTCCGGCGGCGTCTGCTCGAGCGCGATCTTCACCGACGACACGATCTGGTTCAGCGGGTCGGTCAGCGCTTCGAGGATTTCGTTGCTGGAGATCGTGAAGCTGCGCGGAATGCCTTCCGACAGGTTGCGGCCCTTCACTTCCATTTCCTTGACTTCGGAGCCCGGGAACGCGGAGCCGATTTCCTTCTTGATCGCCTCGGCCGTCTGCTCGCCGATCAACATCCCGTAGTTGCGGCGGATGTAGTTGACGATCGCTTCGTCGAATTTGTCGCCGCCGACGCGCACCGAGCCCTTGTAGACGATGCCGCCGAGCGAGATCACGCCGACTTCGGTCGTGCCGCCGCCGATGTCGACGACCATCGAGCCGGTGGCTTCCGACACCGGCAGGCCCGCGCCGATCGCGGCCGCCATCGGCTCCTCGATCAGGTAGACCTGCGACGCGCCCGCGCCGTGCGCGGCTTCCTTGATCGCGCGGCGCTCGACCTGGGTCGAGCCGCACGGCACGCAGATGATGATGCGCGGCGACGGCGAGAACATGCGAGACTCGTGCGCCGTCTTGATGAACTGCTTGATCATCTGCTCGGTGACGGTGAAGTCGGCGATCACGCCGTCCTTCATCGGGCGGATCGCCTCGATGTTGCCCGGCACCTTGCCGAGCATCTGCTTGGCTTCCTTGCCGACTGCCTGGATCGTCTTCTTGCCGTTGGGGCCGCCTTCCTGGCGGATCGACACCACCGACGGCTCATCGAGCACGATGCCCTTGCCGCGCATGTAGATCAGGGTGTTTGCGGTGCCGAGGTCGATCGCGAGATCGTTGGAGAAATAGCTGCGCAAAAAACCGAACATTCAGAATCCTGTTTCGCTCTGAGCCGGCCCTGGATAGCGAGCGCTGAGGGCGGCAGCGGAAAAAATAACAGCCTCGGGAAGCGTGGCGGAAGCGGCCGCCGCGGCGCACGAAGCTGCGAGTGATGTCTACCGGGAACCGCACGAAGCACGCACGGCTTGCCGAAGCGGCGAAACGGTGCGGGAAAAGGCTGGCCGGGTTTGGGTCGAACGCGTAATGATACCTTATAATTTCGCGGTATTTGAACCGAAACGGACGGTATTTTTGCCGCTTCGGTCCCGATTTTTGAGGGTGGGATCGCACCCTCCAACCCCCCGCCGCAGCGCGGTTTCAGATTGCGCTGCGCAGTCTTGTTTTTCCGGTGATCGCATGGCCCTGACCCTGACCGATGTGAAACGCATCGCGCACCTGGCGCGACTCGAAATGGCCGACGCCGACGCCGAGCACACGCTCGGCCAGCTCAATGAGTTCTTCGGCCTCGTCGAGCAGATGCAGGCGGTCGACACCGCCGGCATCGCGCCGCTCGCCCACCCGATCGAACAGATCCAGGAAGTCGCGCAGCGCCTGCGCGACGACGCCGTGACGGAAGTCGTCAATCGCGACGACAACCAGCGTCCGGCGCCGGCCGTCCAGGACGGCCTCTATCTCGTGCCGAAGGTGATCGAGTAAGCCTTCGACGACACGCGCGCCGGCGCCACGCCGCGCGCGCGACCCAGAATTCCCAGGAAAACCACTCAATGCACGCAAAAAGCCTGACCGAACTGCGCGCCGCGCTCGCCGCCAAGGAATGCTCGGCCGTCGAGCTCGCGCAGCTGTACCTGAAACGGATCGACGCGGCACGCGACCTGAACGCGTTCGTCCACGTCGACGCCGACCTCACCCTCGCGCAGGCGAAGGCCGCCGACGCCGAGCTCGCGCGCGGCGCGGGCGGCCCGCTGACCGGCGTGCCGATCGCGCACAAGGACGTGTTCGTCACGCGCGGCTGGCGCTCGACCGCCGGCTCGAAGATGCTCGAAAACTACCAGAGCCCGTTCGATGCGACCGTCGTCGCCCGCCTGCAGGCGGCCGGCATGGTCACGCTCGGCAAGACCAACATGGACGAGTTCGCGATGGGCTCGTCGAACGAAAACTCCGCGTTCGGCGCGGTGAAGAACCCGTGGGACACCCACGCGGTGCCGGGCGGCAGCTCGGGCGGCAGCTCGGCCGCCGTCGCCGCGCGCCTCGCGCCGGCCGCCACCGGCACCGACACCGGCGGCTCGATTCGCCAGCCCGCGTCGTTCGCGGGCGTGACGGGCATCAAGCCGACCTACGGCCGCGTGTCGCGTTACGGGATGATCGCGTTCGCGTCGTCGCTCGACCAGGGCGGCCCGATGGCGCAGAGCGCGTCCGACTGCGCGCTGCTGCTGAACGCGATGGCCGGCTTCGACGAGCGCGACTCGACGAGCCTCGAGCGCGACGACGAAGATTTCACGCGCCACCTCGGCCAGCCGTGGACGGCCGGCAGCGACGCGGCCAGGCCGCTCGCCGGGCTGCGCATCGGCCTGCCGAACGAGTATTTCGGCGCGGGCCTCGCCGACGACGTGCGCGCGACGATCGACGCGGCGCTCAAGCAATATGAAGCGCTCGGCGCGACGCTCGTGCCGGTGTCGCTGCCGAAGACGGAGCTGTCGATTCCCGTCTACTACGTGATCGCGCCGGCGGAAGCGTCGTCGAACCTGTCGCGGTTCGACGGCGTGCGCTTCGGCCACCGCGCCGCGCAGTACGGCGATCTGCTCGACATGTACAAGAAGTCGCGCGCCGAAGGCTTCGGCCCCGAGGTGAAGCGCCGGATCCTGGTCGGCACCTACGTGCTGTCGCACGGCTACTACGACGCCTACTACCTGCAGGCGCAGAAGATCCGCCGCATCATCGCGCAGGATTTCCAGGAAGCGTTCAAGTCCTGCGACGTGATCATGGGCCCGGCGTCGCCGACGGTCGCATGGGATCTCGGCGCGAAGGGCGACGATCCGGTGCAGATGTATCTCGCCGACATCTACACGCTGTCCGTGAGCCTCGCCGGCCTGCCCGGCATGAGCGTGCCGTGCGGCTTCGGCGCCGGCGCGAACGCGAAGCGCCCGGTCGGTCTGCAGATCATCGGCAACTATTTCAACGAAGCCCGGATGCTGCAGGTCGCCGATGCGTTCCAGCGCGCGACCGACTGGCACAAGCAAGTACCGGCAGGGGTGTAAGCATATGACTCAATGGGAAGTCGTCATCGGTCTCGAGACGCACGCGCAACTGTCGACCGTCTCGAAGATTTTCTCCGGCGCGCCGACGCAGTTCGGCGCCGAGCCGAACACGCAGGCCTGCCCGGTCGATCTGGCGCTGCCGGGCGTGCTGCCGGTGCTGAACCGCGGCGCGGTCGAGCGGGCGATCCGCTTCGGCCTCGCGATCGGCTCGACCATCGCGCCGCGCAGCATCTTCGCGCGCAAGAATTATTTCTACCCCGATCTGCCGAAGGGCTATCAGATCAGCCAGTACGAGATCCCGGTCGTCCAGGGCGGCCAGATCACGATCCAGGTGCCGGCCAACGAAAAGGCCGGCAAGCCGGCGTACGAGAAGACGGTCAACCTGACCCGCGCGCATCTCGAGGAAGATGCGGGCAAGTCGCTGCATGAGGACTTCGCCGGGATGACCGGGATCGACCTGAACCGCGCGGGCACGCCGCTGCTCGAGATCGTCACCGAGCCGGAAATGCGCAGCGCGGCCGAGGCCGTCGCGTACGCGAAGGCGCTGCACGCGCTCGTCGTGTGGCTCGGCATCTGCGACGGCAACATGCAGGAAGGCTCGTTCCGCTGCGACGCGAACGTGTCGGTGCGCCCGGTCGGCCAGGAGAAGTTCGGCACGCGCGCCGAGATCAAGAACCTGAACTCGTTCCGCTTCCTCGAGGAGGCGATCAACTACGAAGTGCGACGCCAGATCGAGCTGATCGAGGACGGCGGCGAAGTCGTGCAGGAAACGCGCCTGTACGATCCGGACAAGCGCGAGACGCGCTCGATGCGCAGCAAGGAAGACGCGCACGACTACCGCTACTTCCCCGATCCCGACCTGATGCCGCTCGTGATCGGCCAGGACTGGATCGAGCGCGTGCAGGCCGGGATGCCCGAGCTGCCGGCCGCGATCCAGCAGCGCTTCGTCGACCAGTACGGCGTGTCCGCGTACGACGCCGGCGTGCTGACGTCGAGCAAGGCGATGGCCGCGTACTTCGAGGCGGTGGTCGCGAAGGCCGGCGCGGCGAACGCGAAGATCGCCGCGAACTGGCTGATGGGCGACGTATCGTCGCAGCTGAACCGCGACGGCATCGAGATCGACGCGATTCCGGTGTCGGCCGCGCAGCTCGCGCTGGTGCTGCAGCGCATCGCCGACGGCACGATCTCGAACAAGATCGCGAAGGAAATCTTCGCGACGATCTGGGACGAGAAGGCGACCGACGAAGGCGCGGCCGACCGCATCATCGACGCGAAGGGCCTCAAGCAGATCTCCGACACCGGCGCGCTGGAGGCGATCATCGACGAGGTGCTGGCGGCGAACGCGAAATCGGTCGAGGAATTCCGCGCGGGCAAGGAGAAGGCGTTCAACGCGCTGATCGGCCAGGCGATGAAGGCGACCAAGGGCAAGGCCAATCCGCAGCAGGTCAACGAGCTGTTGAAGAAGAAGCTCGGCTGAACGTGGCCGCGCACCCGAGCCGCGTGTGACGACGGGCCGCCGCCGAACCTGTTCGGGGCGGCCCGTCGCTTTGGCGGATGCGCTATCGTGTGCGACTGACCGCGCACCGTCCAACGGAGGAACGAATGGCGAAACAACCGTCGCTCGACGATTTCCGCGTGCCGTACGGCACGCGCGACAAGGCAGCTGCCGCATTCACGCTCGACGCGTTCGATCCGGCGGCGAAGCCATTCTCGTCGGGCTCGAAGGATACCGACCGCGAACGGCTGTCGGCCGTGTCGATCGAACTCGACACGCATCAGGAACGCCTGCACGCGCAGCACAAGAAGCGCGTGCTGCTGGTGCTGCAGGGCATGGACACCAGCGGCAAGGACGGCACCGTGCGCGCGGTGTTCCGCGAAGTCGATCCGCTCGGCCTGCGCGTCGTGCCGTTCAAGGCGCCGACGCCGATCGAGGCCGCGCACGATTTCCTGTGGCGCGTGCACGCGCAGGTGCCGGCCGCGGGCGAGCTCGCGATCTTCAATCGCAGCCACTATGAAGACGTGCTGGTGCCGCGCGTGCTCGGCATGATCGACGCGAAGGAATGCGAGCGCCGCTACCGGCAGATCCGCGATTTCGAGACGATGCTGGTCGAGAGCGGCACGACGATCGTCAAGTGCTTCCTGCACATTTCGAAGGACGAGCAGCGCGCACGGCTGCAGGCGCGCATCGACGATCCGACCAAGCATTGGAAGTTCGACATCGCCGATCTCGACGCGCGCAAGCACTGGGATGCGTATCAGTCGGCATACCGCGATGCGCTCGCCGCGACGTCGGTCGAGCATGCGCCGTGGTACGTGATTCCGGCGAACTCGAAGACGCACCGCAACGTGATGATCGCCGAGCTGCTGCTGCGCACGCTGACCGACATGAAGCTCGAATTCCCGCCGCCGAAGCCGGAGCTCGAAGGCGTGAAGATCAGCTAGCGATCCCGTCAAACCCATCGAAACGAACAGAACCACGGAACCCGACATGATGCGAGTGATTACCGCCAACCTGAACGGCATCCGCTCCGCCGCGAAGAAGGGCTTCTTCGACTGGCTCGGCGAACAGAACGCCGACTGCGTCTGCGTGCAGGAAATCAAGGTGTCGGCCGACGACCTGCCGGCCGAATTCGTCGAGCCGCACGGCTTCAAGAGCTATTTCCATCACGCGGCGAAGAAGGGCTACAGCGGTGCGGGCGTGTACAGCCGCCGTGAGCCCGACGACGTGATCATCGGCTTCGGCAGCAGCGAATTCGATCCCGAGGGGCGCTACGTCGAGGCGCGTTACGGCAAGCTGTCGGTCGTGTCGGTGTACGTGCCGTCCGGCTCGAGCGGCGAAGAGCGCCAGCAGGCGAAGTACCGCTTCATGGACGAATTCATGCCGCATCTCGCCGAGCTGAAGCAGCAGCGTGAGGTGATCCTGTGCGGCGACGTGAACATCGTCCACAAGGAAATCGACATCAAGAACTGGAAGAGCAACCAGAAGAACTCGGGCTGCCTGCCCGAGGAGCGCGCGTGGCTCACGCAGCTGTTCGACGAGGTCGGCTACGTCGACGTGTTCCGCACGCTGGACCCGCGCCCCGAGCAGTACACGTGGTGGAGCAACCGCGGCCAGGCGTACGCGAAGAACGTCGGGTGGCGCATCGACTACCAGATCGCGACGCCGGGCGTCGCGGGCACCGCGAAAAGCACGTCGATCTTCAAGGACATCAAGTTCAGCGATCACGCGCCGCTGACGGTCGATTACGACTACAAGAAGTGAGCGGCGGCATCGGCGTAACGCGCGATGCGAATTGCGCGTTACGCGGCCGTCGGGCCGTTCCGACGGTCGATGAAAAACGGGCCGCATGTCCTTCGACATGCGGCCCGTTTTCGTTGCGACGCCGGTTACTGCGCGAGCGACGCCATGTCGACCACGAACCGGTACTTCACGTCGCTCTTGAGCATCCGTTCGTACGCGGCATTGATCTGCTGCATCGGGATGACCTCGATGTCCGACGTGATCCCGTGCTGCGCGCAGAAATCGAGCATCTCCTGCGTTTCGGCGATCCCGCCGATCAGCGAGCCCGCGAGACGGCGGCGCTTGAAGATCAGGTTGAACACCTGCGGCGACGGATGGTCGTGCTCGGGCGCGCCGACGAGCGTCATCGTGCCGTCGCGCTTCAGCAGGTTCAGGAACGGGTTCAGGTCGTGCTGCGCGGCGACCGTGTTGAGGATGAAGTCGAAGCTGTTCAGGTGCGCGTTCATCTGCGCTTCGTCCTTCGAGACCACCACTTCGTGCGCGCCGAGCCGCTTGCCGTCTTCGATCTTCGACGGCGACGTCGTGAACAGCACGACGTGCGCGCCCATCGCGCGGGCGAGCTTCACGCCCATGTGGCCGAGGCCGCCCAGGCCGACGATCCCGACCTTCTTGCCGGGGCCGGCGTTCCACTGGCGCAGCGGCGAATAGGTCGTGATCCCCGCGCACAGCAGCGGCGCGGCGCCGGCCGGATCGAGCGACTCGGGCACGCGCAGCACGAACGCCTCGTCGACGACGATCCGCGTCGAATAGCCGCCGTACGTAACCTCGCCCGTCACGCGGTCCTGGCCGTTGTAGGTGCCGACGAAGCCGTTCTCGCAATACTGCTCGAGGCCTTCCGCGCAACTCGGGCAGGTGCGGCACGAATCGACGAGACAGCCGACGCCGACCAGCTCGCCGACCTTGAAGCGCGAGACCTGCGGGCCGGTCGCGCTGACGCGGCCGACGATTTCATGGCCCGGCACGACCGGGTAGATCGTGTTGCGCCATTCGTTGCGGGCCTGATGAAGGTCCGAGTGGCAGACGCCGCAGTACAGCACCTCGATCTGCACGTCGAGGTCGCGCAGCGCGCGGCGCTGGAGTTCGAAAGGGGCGAGCGGCGAGCGCGCGTCGGTCGCCGCGTAAGCGTAGGTTGTGCTCATGCAATGGGCTCCTGATCCGGAAATCCGGCAAAACGGGCTGCCGCCGCGTCATGTGGCGGCGCGGCGAGACAGGCTCCCATCCTAAGGAGCGCGCCGCGCCGGCGAAATACACGAAGGTCTGGAAGATTTGCCTATTCCTCTCGAATTTGGCGCGGACGGCCGCCGGGACGCTTTCCCGGTGCTACATTGCGAGCCTGATTCTCTTGCCGGACAGGACGACGCCGATGAGCTTCCAGCCCCTTTTCGACGACTCGGGCGAGCGCGTTCGGCGCCGCATGATCGAGCTGCATGCGCGCCTCGCGCCGCACGAAGGCGACACGCTCGCGGCGCTCGACGGCGTGCGCTTCATTCGCGTGAGCCGGCCCGTGCCGCGCATGCCGGTGTTGTACGAGCCGAGCATCGTGGTCGTGTGCCAGGGCCGCAAGCTCGGCTATCTCGGCGACCGCTCGTTCGTCTACGACGCGCAGCAGTATCTGGTGCTGTCGGTGCCGCTGCCGTTCGAATGCGAGACTTTCGCGAGCCCGGACGAGCCGTTTCTCGCGATCTCGATCCGCATCGATCTGGCCGTGATCGCCGAACTGGCGATCCTGCTCGACGAGACGCTCGGCGCGGCGGCGAGCGAGCCGCATGGCGTGTATTCGACCTCGCTCGACGCGCCGCTCGCCGACGCGGTGCTGCGGCTGCTCGAAGCGCTCGCGTCGCCGCACGACACGCGCGTGCTCGGGCCGGCCATCATGCGCGAGATCGCGTATCGCGTGCTGACCGGCGCGCAGGGCGACGCGATTCGCGCGGCGCTGGTCCAGCAGCATCATTTCGGACGCGTCGCGAAGGCGCTGCGGCGCATTCACGCAGACCTGAAAGCCGATCTCGACGTCGACACGCTCGCGCGCGAGGCCGGCATGAGCGTCGCGGTGTTCCACGCGCAGTTCAAGCACGTGACGGCGACTTCCCCGATGCAGTACGTGAAGGCCGCGCGCCTGCACCAGGCGCGGCTGATGATGATCCAGGACGGTTTGGGGGCGGGCGCCGCCGCCGCGCGGGTCGGCTATGCGAGCGCGTCGCAGTTCAGCCGCGAGTTCAAGCGGCTGTTCGGCCGCAGCCCCGGGGACGAGGTGCGCTCGATGCGCGACAGCGGCAGCCGGCCGGTCGAGTCGGAACTCGACGCGTAGCGCGCGGCCGGCCCGACGGATCAGCCGCCGCCGCTGGCGCTCAGCGCCGCGCGACCTTGCGCCGCTGCGCGCTGATGCCCGCGTAGTCGGGCAGCGCGTCGACGCGTGTGCCGATCGCCTTCGCATACAGCGGCATCAAGTCGGGCAGGCGGTTCAGCAGGTCCTGCCGGCGCGCGGCGCTGTACGGGTGCAGGTAGATGAAGCCCGACGTGCGGTTCGCGCGGGTCGCCGCGGCGAGCTTGTCCCACAGCGTGATCGCCGCGCGCGGATCGAAGCCCGCGCGGGCGGCGATGTCGCCGCCGATCACGTCGGCTTCGGTTTCGTCGGTCGGGTCGTAGCGCAGCGTCTGCAGACGCGCGCCCAGGTTCAGCGCCTGCGGCAGCGGATCGCCGACGCCAAACAGCGGCGGCAGCGTGGCCGCGCGCAGCGACGTCTGCGTCGTCGCGCCGAAATTGCTGCGCGCATGTTCGCGCAGCGCATGCGCGATGCCGTGCGCGAGCAGCACGCCGAGCTCGTCGTCGTTCAGGCGGATGCGGTCGAGCAGCCCGCCGTACACCAGCACCTTGCCGCCCGGCAGACACATGACGCGAATCTCGCGCGAGCGGATCGCGTTGACGTCCCATTGCCAGCTCTTCACGCGATCGTTCCACTTCACCGAATACGGCGCGAGCTTGTCGACGATCGCGCGCAGGCGCTTCACGCCCGGCTGCGTCGCGGGCAGCAGGCGGTTGCCGTCGGCGGCGGTCTGCACGATCTGCGCGTATTCGCTCGCGGTGAGTTGTTCGAGCAGCGGCGACGGGATCAGCGTGCGGAACGCGATCGCGTTGCCGTAGCGCACCTGCTGCGCCGCCGGTGTGTAGGCTTTCGCATGTGCGGCCGCGCCGCTCGGCTGGGCGGCTTCCGCGCCGGACGGTGCGACCGGCGGCGCGGCGGCGGACACGGCCGCGGGCGCCGTGGCGGGTGGGGGGCTGGCCGATGGCGCGCTGGCGTCGGCAGCATGGGCGCTGCCAGCGCCGCCCAACAGCACGAGGCCGGCGCTCAGTGCGGCGGCGGCCCGATGCCGACGCTCACTGCGCACGGCTCGCCTCGCCGTTGCGCGCGACGCCGTTCCACGGCGCGATCTTGAACAGCAGCAGCATGCCGGGAATCGCGAGCGCGGTGCAGACGATGAAGTAGTCGAACCAGCCGATCTTCGCGACGATGAAGCCGCTCGCGGCCGACGCGAGCGTGCGCGGCACCGATGCGAGGCTCGTGAACAGCGCGAACTGCGTGGCCGTGTAGCGCGGATCGGTCGTGCTGGCGATGTAGGCGACGAACGCGGCCATCGTCAGGCCGGTCGCGAAGGTTTCGACGCCGTAGACGATCGCGAGCGCGACCGTCATCGGGCTGAATTGCGGCGTGACCGCGATGCCGAACGTCGACAGCGCCGCGGCGATCGCGTGGCTCGTGGACAGCGTGAAGTCGTACAGCGCCGCGAGCACCGGCGAGCCCGGGCCGAGCTGCGCGAGCCATGCGAAGCCGAGCGTCGACACCATCTGCAGCGCGCCGAAGATCCACAGCCCGCGGCCGATGCCGATCTTCACGAGCCAGACGCCGCCGACGATGCCGCCGGCGACGCTCGCGACCAGCGCGGTGGTTTTCGCGACGATGCCGATCTCGGTGCGCGTGAAGCCGATGTCGAGGAAGAACGACGTCGACAGCGTGGTGGCCATCGTGTCGCCGATCTTGAACAGGAAGATGAACGCGATGACGAGCAGCGCGCCGGACCAGCCGTCGCGCTGGATGAATTCGCGAAACGGCAGCACGATCGCGTCGCGCAGATTGCGCGGCGGCGTGCCGGCCACTTCGGGCTCGCGCACGACCAGCGTCATCAGGATGCCCGGCAGCATGAACGCGCCGGTGATCGCGAACACGGCATCCCACGGCAGGTGGTCGGACAGGATCAGCGCGAGCGAGCCGGGGATCAGCGCGGCGAGCTTGTATGCGTTCACGTGCACCGCGTTGCCGAGGCCCTGTTCGGTGTCGCGCAGCAGCTCGCGGCGATACGCGTCGATCACGATGTCGGCGCTCGCGCCGAAGAACGCGACGAGCGTCGTGAGCGCGGCGACCGTCCAGATCGAGTCGCGCGGCGACACGAAGCCGAGCGTGGCGATCGCGCCGGCGACCAGCAGCTGCGTGAGCAGCAGCCAGCCGCGCCGGCGGCCCGGCCGCCAGCCGGGCAGGCGCGGCACGTAGCGATCCATCAGCGGCGCCCACAGGAACTTCCACGTATAGGGGAACTGGATCAGCGCGAACAGGCCGATCTCCTTCAGGTTCACGCCCTCGGAGCGCAGCCATGCCTGCACGAGGTAGACGAGCGTGAAGAGCGGCAGCCCGGACGTGAAGCCGAGGAACACGCAGATCAGCATGTGCGTGTTCAGATAGGCGCGCCAGCCGGGATGATCCTCGTGAGCGGTAAGGGCGGGCGCCTCGTGTGGCGTTTTCGACATGGACTGGGACTGGGTAGCGTTGACTGATTGCGGCCGCGGCGCAGGCGGCGCGGGCGGTGCAGAACGGACGGCCGCTCGCGCGGGCGGGCCGGAGCGTCCGTCGACGGCCCGCCGCTCAGCTGCGCTTCACGCGGTAGACAGCAAGACTACCACGCCAGTTCGCTCCCCACCGAATCAGCTGGCCTTCGTGCAGCACGATGCGATCGAGGATCGTCACGCCGACTTCCGGCGCGAGCGCCTCGAAGTCCTTGATCGTCAGCACCCGCACGTTCGGCGTGTTGTGCCATTGGTAAGGCAGCGATTTCGACACCGGCATCCGGCCGCGCAGCACCGACAGCCGATGCGCCCAGTAGCCGAAGTTCGGGAACGACACGATGCATTCGCGCCCGACGCGCGCGGTCTCGCGCAGGATTGCGGCCGTCTGGTGAATCGTCTGCAGCGTCTGCGACAGGATCGCGATGTCGAAGCTGTGATCCTCGAACAGGCGCAGGCCGTCTTCCAGATTCTGCTGGATCACGTTGATGCCGTTCTTCGTGCTCGCGAGCACGCCGGCGTCGTTCAGCTCGATCCCGTAGCCGGTGACGTCCAGTTCTTCCATCAGCAGCGACAGCAGCGAGCCGTCGCCGCAGCCGAGATCGAGCACCGTCGCGCGCGGCTCGACCCAGCGCGCGATCGCACGGAAGTCCGCGCGTGCGGACAGGGAATTCAGCGCTTGCTGGTTCATGCTCCCACCTCGTTGGCGATGCGTTCGTAATACGCGCGGATCAGGTTGTGATAGCGCGCGTCGTCGAGCAGGAACGCGTCGTGGCCGTGCGGCGCGTCGATTTCCGCGTAGCTGACGGTGCGCTTGTTGTCGAGCAGCGCCTTCACGATCTCGCGCGAACGCGCGGGCGCGAAACGCCAGTCGGTCGAGAAGCTCGCGATCAGGTATTTCGCCTGCGTGTGCGCGAGCGCGGCGGTCAGGTTGCCGTCGAACGCCTTGGCCGGATCGAAGTAGTCGAGCGCGCGCGTGATCAGCAGGTAGGTGTTCGCGTCGAAATAATCGGCGAACTTGTCGCCCTGGTAGCGCAGATACGACTCGACCTCGAACTCGACGTCGAAGCTGAAGTTGTAGGCATCGAGCGCGCCGTCCGCGCGGCGCAGCGCACGGCCGAATTTCTCGGCCATGTCGTCGTCGGACAGATAGGTAATGTGGCCGATCATCCGCGCGACGCGCAGCCCGCGCTTCGGTTTCACGCCGTGCGCGTAGTAGTTGCCGCCGTGGAAGTCGGGATCGGACAGGATCGCCGAGCGCGCCACTTCGTTGAACGCGATGTTCTGCGCGGACAGCTTCGGCGTCGATGCGATGTCGATGCAATGCGCGACGCGATCGGGATACATCAGGCTCCACGCGAGCGCCTGCATCCCGCCGAGGCTGCCGCCCATCACGGCGGCGAAGCGGTCGATGCCGAACGCGTCGGCGACGCGCGCCTGCGCATGCACCCAGTCCTCGACGGTCACCACCGGGAAGCGCGCGCCGTAGGGCTGGCCGGTCGACGGATCGTCGCTCATCGGGCCGGTCGAGCCGAAGCACGAGCCGAGGTTGTTCACGCCGATCACGAAGAAGCGGTTGGTGTCGAGCGGCTTGCCCGGGCCGACCATGTTGTCCCACCAGCCGGTGCTGCGCGGATCGTCCGCGTAGATGCCGGCGACGTGGTGCGACGCGTTGAGCGCGTGACAGACGAGCACCGCGTTCGAACGCGCGGCGTTGAGCTCGCCGTAGGTCTCGACGACGAGCTGATAGTTGCCGATCACGCTGCCGCTTTGCAAGCGCAGCGGTTCGGCGAAGTGCATGGTCTGTGGAGCGACGATGCCGATCGATTCCATTCGTTCCGCCTTATGACTGGGGCGGCTAAACGGTGTCGGCGATGCGCGGAGGCGAAATTGCGCGGCTGACGACCTCTTTAGCCGCATTTGTAGTGAACCGCCGGGTCGCTCGTACATCGCGCCCCGGCCGGTTCGCGCGCCCGCAATCGAGTCAGCAAATCGGCGCGCTTCCGACCTGCCGCCAGTGGCGGCAGTCGGCAGAGTATAGCGGAATTCGCCGGCCCACGGATTGCGTGGGCCGGCGACGGCCTGCTCGGCTCACCAGCGATACTTCGCCGACAGTTGCCCGCGAACCAGCGCGTAGTCGGACAGATTGCCTTCGACGCCGACACTCGCCGAGACCGAGAAGCGCCGGCTCAACTGGCCGGTCGCGCCGATCCGGATCGCCGCCCGATCGCGCGGGACGTTGAATGAGAACGCATTGCCGTCGAGCGTCAACGCACGCGAGCCGGGGCCGTGCCACCAGTTCGCCTCGAAGAACGGCCGCAGCTCGCGTCCCGCGGCGATCGCGGTGACGCCGTGCACGCGCACGCCGACGCGGGTCAGCAGGTCGGTCGAGCGTTGGCCGTCGATGCGGCCGCCGGGCGTCGCATGTGCGTCCGCGCCGTAGTCCGAGACGACGAGCTGCACCTCGGGCTCGACGAAGAAGCGCGAGTCGCCGCGCTCGTAGAACGGCAGCGAATAGCCGGCTTCGAGCGAGCCCGTGACGGTGCGCGACCGGTACGAATCGGCGGCGAGGCTGCCGCCGACGCTGTTCGCATAGGCGCCGTACATGAACCACGCATCGGCGTACGGGCCGGACAGGATGTCGCGGCTGCCGTACCACGTGCCGTACACGCCGACGTTGTAGCCGGACACGCTGCCGCGCGCGGTCGCGTCCATCGTCCGGCGCTCGAGGGCGTTCCACAGCGGGCGCGTCGACCAGTTCGTCTGGCTGCCGTACATGCCCATCGCGCCGACCCGGACGCTGCCGCCGCGACCGTCGTCGAAGCGCAGCAGGTCGGCGCCCGCGTGCAGCAGGCGGCCGTTGCCCGACACGCTGCGGCCGCCGCCCGACATCGAGGTCATCTGGCCTTCGGCGCGCAGCCACACCGCGCCGTCGAGCGGGCCGGCGGCTGCGGTGCGCAGCGAGCGATCGTCGCGCTGATGCAGCGTGTGGACCGCCATCCACGACGCCGCATCCGCATTCGCGAGATAGGCGTCGGGCTCCGGAGCGGTCGCGTGCGCAGGTGGTACGGCTTCGGGTTCGATCGGCGCGGCGGGGGTCACCGGGGCCGGCGGTTGCGATGGTGGCGGCGGTTGCTGCGGCTCGGGTTCCGGCTGCGCTTGGGGCTGCGCCGCGGATACGAGATACCAGTCGTCGGTCCGGCCGCCGCGGCCGCCGCGCTCGAGCATGTAGTCGTAGCCGCCAGCGGACAACGTGCCGAAGCCTGCGCGGTAGCCGTCCGATCCTGCATCGAGCGTGAATGCCGACACGTCGGTGGTGCCGCCGTTGCGCGTTTCGACGATCGGGATGCCGACGGTCGTTTGCGCACCGGTGCCGCCCGCGCGCTTGACGACGATGCCGGTGTCGCCCGCTGCATGGCCGCCGTCGATCACGAGGCGGTCGGTCGGAGATGCGTCGTCCTGCAGCGTCGTATGGATCACCAGCTTGCCGTTGTGCGCCGCGTAGTCGCCCGTCGCGACGAGCGTACGCGGTGTCGCCAATGCGCGGGCGGTCGGCTCTGCGAACGCGATCGTCGAGTCGTTCAGCGCGACGGAGCCGACCGACGAATCCGCGGTGACGGTCCAGCGGCTGTCCGAGTCGAGCGACAGCGTGCGCACCGCATCGGTCGCGCCGGTCCACGTGGACGCGTTCGACAGCGCGACGTCCGTCAATGCCGGCGTCGGGCTGCCGTCGTCGGCCGGATGGTTCACGATGTCGCCGTACGCATGCGAGCCGGTGTCGAGCGTCAGCCGCACGGGCGCATCGTATTGCGCATGGACGGCCAGCAGCGTGCCGTCGCCGCCGGTCGCGCGCGCGCCGTTGCGCAGCGCGATGCTGCCGCCGGCCGCGTCGAGCGCGCCGTATCGGTCGCTGACGAGCGAGCCGCCATCGACGTTCAGCGCGCCGCCGTAGACGCTGGCCGCATAAGCGCCGTCGCCGCGCGTGCGTGCGTCGCTGCGCAACAGGTCGATTCGGCCGCCGGTGCTGGCGTGGAGCGCGACGGCGCCGTCGCCGTACGTGTCGACGCTCATGTCGGTGGCGGTGACGACGGAGCCGCTGTCGGACGACATCGCACCGGGCGAGCCTGCGCCGCGCGTGTCGATGCCGCCGCGCGTCATCGCGATCTTGCCGCCGCGCCGCGCAATCGCGCCGGCCGCGCGCGCGCCGGTGGTCGTCACGCGCGTATCGGTCGCGTCGATGACGGGCGTGTCGGCGTATTCCTTCGATGCGTACAGCCCGTGCGCGCTGGTGCCTTCCGTGATCACGCGCGTGCGTGCGAGTGCGACGTCGCCCGCGCGCATATCGACGCCGAGCGAGCCTACGCCGCTGGCGTGCAGATACGAGTCGCTGAACGCGACCGTGGACGTGCTCGGCAGGAACAGCACCGGCGCGTAGTTGCCGTCCGTCCGGATCTCGGTGCGATCGAGCGTCGCGTGTGCGCCGTCGTAGCTGATCGACAGGCCGGAGGCGTACAGGCCGCTGGTCCGGATCGACGTAGTGGCGACATCGATCGTGCCGCCCGGCGTCCCGATCACGTTGATGCCGGCGCTTTCCTTGCCGCGCGTGACGATTGCGCTGTCCGCGATGCGGAACTCGCCGTTCGCGCCGTAGAGGTATGCACCGTGCGCGTAGTCGCCGTCGGTATCGATCGACACGCGTTCCGCCGACGCGCTCGCGCCGCCGCGCACGTCGATGCCGACGCTGTTGCCGCCGCGCGTGCGGATTTCCGTATCGCGCAGTTCCACGCGCGAGCCCGCTCCCGATGCGGCGGCGCCGGCGGCGACGGGGCCCGTCGAAAACGCGCGGGTTTTGGCCGTCGTCGTCAGATGTCCGCCGTTGATCGCGGACAGCACCGCGCGGCCGACCTGGGTCGTCGAATAGTCGCCCGGCGCGACCTCGAGCGCGACGCCGTTGGCCTGCTGCGGGCCGCCGGCGATTTGCGCACTGGACGCCCACGGCATCACGGCACCGGCGATCAGCGCCGAATGGGCGAGACGGCGGCCGGTGCGGGTTCGAGAAAGTGGAAAGCTGCGATGGTTCACCCGTTCACCTCTGTTTGGTAACGGGCTAAAAGTAGTTAGTATGGGAGAGATTGGAAATTGGACGAGTTCGAATTTTGCCGCGCTGACGGGCAAAAGGGGCGAGGTTGGCCATTCGGTGGGTGGAGCGACCGGGGCGTTCGACGTGCTGCGTGCGTCGAACCGTCGATAGCCGTCGATGGCCGGCGACGATGCCGGTGAGCGGCTCCGCATCGCGCAGGTTCGAGCGGATGCGCCCGGCGCATCGATCCGTCTATCGCCGGCGCGCGCCGGCATTGCCTACTGCAGAATCAGCCGCAGTTGCGCATCCGCATATTCGGTCGGCGATTTGCCGAAGCCGCTTTTCGCGTAGCGATGCCAGCGGCCGAGCACGTAGCTGACGATCAGGCTCGCGCGCATCGTCGGGTCGTAATCGCCCGGCAGCGGCGTCGTCGTGGTCGATCCACCGTCCGCGCCCGCGCCCGCGTCGGCGCGTGCCAGCCGCAGCGATTGCCTGAGCGACGCTTCGACTCGTTCGAGCATCTGCTCGACGCGCTCGGCCAGCCGCCCGTCTTCGCCGACCAGCGCTTCGCCGGTCAGCACGCGCGTCATTCCGGGGTTCTTCACCGCGAAATTGAGCAGCATCATCGCGATCGCGCGCGCCTGCAGCACGCCGTCGGGCTCTTTAGCGGAGATCTGATTGACGAGGCCGAAGAAGGTCGTCTCGATGAACTCGATCAGTCCTTCGTACATCTTCGCCTTGCTGGAGAAATGCCGGTACAGCGCGGCTTCCGACACGTCGAGGCGGGCGGCCAGCGCGGCCGTCGTGATTTTCTCCGGCTTCGGCGCCTCGAGCATCGCGGCGAGCGTCTGCAGGATCATCACGCGCCGCTCGCCCGGCTTCGGGCGCGGGCGGGACGGCGTGGCCTGGTGTTCCGTTACGGCAGGGTCCTGCGGATAAGTCGGCTGCATTTCTGTCGCCCCGATCGTGTGCCCAGTCGCAGCGATTTTAACGAACGAATGCGCTGGTCGACGTAATGCGGACGGCCGGTGCTCGGCAGATGGCCGGGCAGGTGGCCGGTGATCCATACGGTACCGACGCCGAGGCGCTTGTAGCGCTTCAGATGGCTGCGCGTGTCTTCGACGAGGATCGCGTCGGCCAGCCGCGCATGCGCGGCCCGCATGGTCCGGCGCAGCATCGTGTGGTCGGGCTTCGCGCGCCACGCGCGGCGGTCGCGCATGTGCTCGATCGCGATCACGCGCTCGAACAGCCGCTCGATGCGCAGCGCGCGCAGCACCGCGCGCGCGTAGTTTTCCGGCGCGTTGGTCAGCACGAACTTGCGGCCCGGCAGCGCGGCGACGAGGCGTGCGAGGCCGCGCTCGGCGCGCAGCATCGCCGGCAGATCGGCAAACGTGTGGACGACCTTCAGGAAGTCGTGCGGGTCGATCGGATGATGGCGCGTGAGGCCGAGCAGCGCGGCGCCGTAGCGCTGCGTGTAGCCGGTGCGCAGGCGGTCGGCCTCGGCGCGCTCGACGTTCAGCGTGTCGATGATGTACTGCGTCATCGCGCGGTTGATCTCCGGGAAGATCGCATGCGATGCGTGGTGCAGCGTGTTGTCGAGGTCGAACAGCCAGACGGGCGCGCCGGCTTGCGGCCGGCTACGGGAGACGCGCCGGCGTCGCAGCGACGCCGGCAGTTCGACAGCGGGGGGCGGGCGGCGCGCGCTCAATGCGAGCGGATCATCGTGCCGAACGGCTGGTCGGTCAGGATTTCGAGCAGCACCGAGTGCTCGATGCGGCCGTCGACGATGTGCACCGACTTCACGCCGCTCTTCGCCGCGTCGAGCGCCGACGAAATCTTCGGCAGCATGCCGCCCGAGATCGTGCCGTCTTCGAACAGCGCGTCGATCTCGCGCGCCGACAGGTCGGTCAGCAGGTTGCCGTCCTTGTCCATCACGCCGGGAATGTTGGTCATCATCAGCAGCTTCTCGGCGTTCAGCACCGTGGCCAGCTTGCCGGCGACGAGGTCGGCGTTGATGTTGTACGACAGGCCGTCTTCGCCGAAGCCGATCGGCGAGATCACCGGAATGAACGCGTCGTCCTGCAGCGCCTTCACGACCGCCGGGTTGATCGCCTCGACTTCGCCGACCTGGCCGATGTCGATGTACTGGCCCGGATTGTCGCGGTCCGGCATCAGCAGCTTGCGCGCGTGGATCAGGCCGCCGTCCTTGCCCGTCAGGCCCACCGCATGGCCGCCGAAGTGGTTGATCAGCATCACGATGTCCTGCTGCACTTCGCCGCCCAGCACCCATTCGACGACTTCCATCGTCTCTTCGTCGGTCACGCGCATGCCCTGGATGAAGGTGCCGGCCTTGCCGATCTTCTTCAGCGCATGATCGATCTGCGGGCCGCCGCCGTGGACGATCACCGGATTGATGCCGACCAGTTTCAGCAGGATCACGTCGCGCGCGAAGCCTTGCTTGAGCCGCTCTTCCGTCATCGCGTTGCCGCCGTATTTGATCACCACGGTCTTGCCGTGGTAGCGGCGGATGTACGGCAGCGCTTCGGCAAGGATTTCTGCCTTCAGCGTGGGGGCGATCTGCGAGAGGTCGATGGGCTCGGACATGGCGGCAGCTCTGGCTGGGAACGGTTGAAACAGGCCGAATTGTACAGGAGTGGCGCAGCGCAGCATCGGGTTTTTGGGCCGGCCGGACGGCCGATGAAACGCGCCGGGCGGCCCGCCGGCCATGGCGCCGCGCATGGCCGGGGCGATCCGCGCGCGGTGTCGCGCGACGCATCCGGCACGATGCGCCGCGCACGTTGGCCGGATGGCCGACGTGCAAAATCCGGGCGCCGCGCTATGCTTGTCCGGTAGGGCGACGTTCGTGCCCGCTTCTGCGCTCCGCCGATGACCGATACTGCCGCCGACGCCCGTTCGACCCCGCACCGCGCGCGCTGCCCGCAGTGCGGGCGCAGTTTCGACTGCGGCGCCGGCACGCAGCCGTTCGAGTGCTGGTGCACGGCGATGCCGGCCGTGCCGGGCGCCGCGCCACCGGCGGCCGGTGCGCAGTGCCGCTGCCCCGAGTGCCTCGCCGACGAGATCGCGAAGCGCGTCGCCGGTGCGGCCGGATGAGCGGGGGAGCGCGGTCGCGGCCCGTCGGGCAGCGCGGGCGCCGGCGCCGATCCGGCCCCTGGTGGAGCCGCCGCCCGCTAAACGGGTAAACTGCTCGGATGCAAAGAATCACCACCACCGGGCGCGTCAACCTCAGTCACCTGTTCTGGCTGCGCAATCTGGCGATCATCGGCCAGCTCGTGACGATCGGCGTCGTTCAGACCTATTTCGGCGTGCATCTGCCGTTGCCGGCGATGCTGATGGTCATCGCGCTCGAGATCGTCTTCAATGCGCTGACGTGGCTGCGCGTGCTGCGCGCGCGGCCCGAGACCAATTTCGAGCTGCTCGGCCAGCTATGGGTCGATCTCGGCGCGCTGTCGGCGCTGCTGTTCCTGTCTGGCGGCACGACCAATCCGTTCGTGTCGCTGTATCTGCCATCGCTGGCGATCGCGGCGGCCGTGCTGCCGTGGACGCTGATGGTCTGGCTCGCGGCGTTCGCGGTCGCGTGCTACGCGGCGCTCGGCTTCGACTCGGTGCCGCTGAACATGGACAACCCGGCGAACCTGTTCGACTACTACCGCACCGGGATGTGGGTGAACTTCATGGTGAGCGTCGGGCTGATCGCGTGGTTCGTCGCCCGGATGTCGAACGCGCTGCGCCAGCGCGACGCGGCGCTCGGCGAAGCGCAGACGCACCTGCTGCGCGACGAGCGCGCGGTCGCGCTCGGCGTGCAGGCCGCCACCGTCGCGCACGAGATGGGCACGCCGCTGTCGACCATCGCGATGCTGACCGAGGAGCTGCGCGACGCGGCGCGTGCCGACCCGGGGCTCGCGCGCTACGAGGCCGACCTGAAGGTGCTGGAAGAACAGATGACGCTCTGCACGTCGGCGCTCGCGCGGCTGCGCAGTCGGGCGAGCGCGCCGGCGAGCCGTCAGCCGGTCGACGACTGGCTCGACACGTTCGTCGAGCACTGGCGCCTGCGGCATCCGCACGTGCAGTTCGAGCTGCTCGGCGCGCGCCCGTCGGGCGTCGCGCTCGACGACACGGTCGCGGCCGGCCAGATCCTGACGATCCTGCTCGACAACGCGGCGCGGGCGAGCCCGCAGCGCGTGACGCTGGCCGCGAAGCTCACGCATCACGACCGCGTGGCCGACCAGATCGAATTCGAAGTATGCGACGATGGCCCCGGCATTCCTGCAGCGTTGCGGGAATCGCTCGGCTCGATGCCGGTCGACAGCACGCAAGGCGGCCACGGCGTCGGCCTGTATCTCGCGTTCAGCGCGGCGGCGCGTCTGGGCGGCGACATCGAGCTGTCCGACGTCACGCCGCGCGCCGCGGGCAACGGTCGCGCGGGCGGCGCCCATCCGCAGGCCGCTGCCGCGGCGGGCCAGCGCCTCGACGAGCGTGCGCTCGAACGCATGGCGGCGGCCGGCCGCGGCACGCGTGCCGTGCTGCGGCTGCCGGTCGCGCGCATCACGGCGCCGGCCGCCTCAAACCAACACGTAGACGGAGAAACGACATGAGCGAGAACAATTTCCTGGTGATCGACGACAACGAGGTGTTCGCGGGCACGCTCGCGCGCGGTCTCGAACGACGCGGCTATGCGGTCCAGCAGGCGCACGACAAGGACACGGCGCTGCGGCTCGCGGCCGGCGGCAAGTTCCAGTTCATCACCGTCGATCTGCATCTGGGCGAAGATTCGGGCCTGAGCCTGATCGCGCCGCTGTGCGACCTGCAACCCGACGCGCGAATCCTCGTGCTGACCGGCTACGCGAGCATCGCGACCGCCGTGCAGGCCGTGAAGGAGGGCGCCGACAACTATCTGGCGAAACCCGCGAACGTCGAGTCGATCCTCGCCGCGCTGCAGACCAACGCGAGCGAAGTGCAGGCCGACGAGGCGCTGGAGAATCCGGTCGTGCTGTCGGTCGACCGGCTCGAATGGGAGCACATCCAGCGCGTGCTCGCGGAGAACAACAACAACATCTCGGCCACCGCGCGCGCGCTGAACATGCATCGCCGCACGCTGCAGCGCAAGCTCGCGAAGAAGCCGGTGCGGCAGTAAGCCGCGGGGCACAGGTCGCGAGGCATCGGCCGCCAAGCACCTGCCGCTAGGCACCGGCCCCCCGGCCCCAAACGAAAACGGGCGGCCCATCGGGCCGCCCGTTTTCAAGTCGCTGCCGCCCCGCGCGTTACAGCACGTAGCGCGACAGGTCCTCGTCCTGCGACACTTCGCCGAGCGCGCGGTCGACATACTGCGCGTCGATCGTCACGCGCTCGCCGGCGTGGTTGCCGGCCGAGAACGACACTTCCTCGAGCAGCTTCTCGATCACCGTGTACAGCCGGCGCGCGCCGATGTTCTCGGTCTTCTCGTTGACCGCGTACGCGATCTCGGCGAGGCGGCGAATGCCGTCCGCGGCGAAGTTGAGCTGCACGTCCTCGGTGGCGAGCAGCGCCTGGTATTGCTTGACGAGGCTCGCGTCGGTCGCGACGAGGATCGATTCGAAATCCTCGACCGACAGCGAATCGAGCTCGACGCGGATCGGGAAGCGGCCCTGCAGCTCCGGAATCAGGTCGCTCGGCTTCGCGAGGTGGAACGCGCCGCTCGCGATGAACAGGATGTGATCGGTCTTCACCATCCCGTACTTCGTGTTGACGGTCGTGCCTTCGACGAGCGGCAGCAGGTCGCGCTGCACGCCCTGGCGCGACACTTCGCCGCCGCTGCCTTCGTTGTTGCGCGACGTGATCTTGTCGATCTCGTCGAGGAACACGATGCCGTTCTGCTCGACGTTCTGCACGGCCTTCGTCTTCACTTCCTCGTCGTTGAGCATCTTCGCCGCTTCCTCGTCGGTCAGCAGCTTCAGCGCTTCCTGGATCTTCACCTTGCGGCGCTGCTTCTTGCCGCTGCCGAGGTTCGAGAACATCGAGCGGATCTGCTCGGTCATCTCTTCCATGCCCGGAGGCGCCATGATGTCCATGCCGGCCGACGGCTGCTCCAGGTCGAGCTCGATTTCCTTGTCGTCGAGCTGGCCTTCGCGCAGACGCTTGCGGAACGTCTGGCGCGTCGCGTTGTTGTCGTCGTTCGCGTGGTCGGCGTTGCCGCCGAAGCCCACCGCGCGCGGTTGCGGCAGCAGGATGTCGAGGATGCGGTCTTCCGCCTGGTCGGTCGCCTTGCTGCGCACCTTGCGCATCTCGGACTCACGCGTCTGCTTGACCGAGATCTCGATCAGGTCGCGCACGATGCTGTCGACGTCGCGGCCGACGTAGCCGACTTCGGTGAACTTGGTCGCTTCGATCTTGATGAACGGCGCATCGGCGAGCTTCGCGAGGCGGCGCGCGATTTCGGTCTTGCCGACGCCCGTCGGCCCGATCATCAGGATGTTCTTCGGCGTGATTTCCTGGCGCAGCGGCTCGGTGACCTGCTGACGGCGCCAGCGGTTGCGCAGCGCGACCGCGACGGCCTTCTTCGCCTTCGACTGGCCGATGATGTGCTTGTCGAGTTCCGAGACGATCTCGGCAGGGGTCATGGTGCTCATGGGGCGGTCCTTACTCGATCGTTTCGATGATGCGGTTGTGGTTCGTGTAGATGCACATGTCGCCGGCGATCTCGAGCGACTTCTCGACGATCTCGCGCGGCGACATGTCGGTATTCTCGGCCAGCGCGCGGGCCGCGGCCTGCGCGTAGGCGCCGCCCGAGCCGATCGCGCAGATGCCGCCTTCCGGGTCGAGCACGTCGCCGTTGCCGGTGATGACGAGCGTGGTGGTCGCATCGGCGGTGATCAGCATCGCCTCGAGACGGCGCAGCATCCGGTCGGTGCGCCAGTCCTTCGCGAGCTCGACGGCCGCGCGGGTCAGGTTGCCCTGGTGCTTCTCGAGCTTCGCCTCGAAGCGATCGAGCAGCGAGAACGCATCGGCGGTGCCGCCTGCGAATCCGACCAGAACCTGGTTGTTGTAGATCCGCCGCACTTTCCGCGCGCCACCCTTCATGACGATGTTGCCGAGGGTTACCTGGCCGTCGCCGCCGAGCGCGACCTTGTCGCCGCGCCGGACCGAAACGATGGTCGTGCCGTGAAATTGCTCCATCTGCGTTCCTTGAGAAAAACGGGGAAGAGTCGGGCGGCGCGGGACGCGCCGCCGCGTGAATCGCAGTGCGCCGGGAGCGGCCCGGCGCGCGTCCGATTCATTTTAGGGCGCGCGCCGGGATATCAAGAGGGGACGCAAATCGCCGGCAGCCGGGAACCGGTGCCGGAAAACAAAAAGCGCGCGGCAGGCCGCGCGCTTTCGGGAAGCAGCGTGTGGGGGCGGAACGCCGCCGATCAGTCGCCGAACAGCTTCTGGCGCAGCTCGCGGCGCTCTTGCGCCTCGAGCGACAGCGTCGCGGTCGGGCGCGCGAGCAGGCGCGGGATGCCGATCGGTTCGCCGGTTTCCTCGCACCAGCCGTAATCGCCGGAATCGATGCGGGCGAGCGACTGCTGAACCTTCTTGAGGAGCTTGCGTTCGCGATCGCGCGTGCGCAGCTCGAGCGCGTGCTCTTCCTCGATCGTCGCGCGATCGGCGGGATCGGGCACGATCACCGTCTCGCGCAGGTTCTCGGTCGTCTGGCCAGCGTTCTTGAGGATGTCCGCCTGCAACTGTTCGAGCCGATTTTTGAAGAAGGCGAGCTGATCCTCATTCATGTAATCCTTGTCGCTCATCTTCAGGATTTCGGCTTCGGTCAAGAGTTTCTTCGTCATCTGCTTGCTTCTTCAATGTGCGGCAAATCCGGAGATATTGCCTGCACTTTGGGATTACCCGCAACTGCGCTAGCAATCATTTGCGATTAGCCGCCGCGGGGCCGAAAGCCTCTGGAAAACCGGTTCTCAAATACCAGGACGGGCCTGGCGCGGATCTGCGCGCGGCGAACCGGTGTGCTGCGCGGCAGATCGCATCGGCCGCAGCCGGTGGCGGATGGGCGATCCGGCGCGGTTGCGATGCCCGGGTAATGGTTCTGCAAGAACCGGGCCTGTTATTGCCGTACTCCAGCGGGCACGTATTGTAACTGAATCGCAAGCGGCCGCCGTATCGGGTCGATCCCCGTCGGCCGCGCCAATATCTAGAAAATATAACGCGCAAATCGGGAAAAAGCGATGACGGCGAAACCCTGCCCGGCAAAGGCGCGCCGCCAGCGTCGCGGCCGCCCGTGGGGGCGGCCTGCGGGTTCACGCGAGACAGGCGTCGAGGCCGTCGGTGATCAGGTCCTGCGGCAAGTCGACGCCGATGAACACCATCTTGTTGGTCTTCTTCTCGGCCGGCAGCCACTTCGCCGCCAGGTCGCTGCCCATCATCTGGTGCACGCCCTGGAACACGACCTTGCGATCGACGCCCTTCATGTACAGCACGCCCTTGTAGCGCAGCATCCGCTCGCCGTAGATCTGCAGGATGCCGCCGAGGAAATCCTCGAGCTTGTTCGGATCGAACGGGCGGTCGTTGCGGTACACGAACGACTTGATCTTGTCGTCGTGGTGCGCGTGGTGGTGGTGACCGTGGCCGTGATCGTGCGTGCATTCGCCATGATCGTGGTCGCAATGCGCGTGATCATGGTCATGATCGTGGTGATGGTGCGCGTGGTCGTCTTCGGCGAGGAAGTCCGGATCGATCTCGAGCTTCGCGTTCAGGTTGAAGCCGCGCAGGTCGAAGATTTCCTTGATGTCGGCTTCGCCGAAGTTCACGACCTTGACGGTCGCCTTCGGGTTCATGTGCAGCAGGCGGTGCTTGAGCGCCGCGACGGTTTCGTCGTCGACCAGATCCGACTTCGTGATGAACAGGCGATCGGCGAAACCGACCTGGCGCTGCACGACCTCGTGTTCGTCCAGCTGCGCGTTCGCATGCTTCGCGTCGACCAGCGTGATGATCGCGTCGAGCAGGAAGTCGTCGGCGATCTCGCTGTCGATGAAGAACGTCTGCGCGACCGGGCCCGGGTTCGCGAGGCCGGTCGTCTCGATCACGATGCGATCGAAGTCGAGCTTGCCGTCGCGCTTCTTCGCGGCCAGATCGCCGAGCGCGCGCGCGAGGTCGCCGCGGATCGTGCAGCAGATGCAGCCGTTGCTCATCTGGATGATCTGCTCGTTGGTGTCCTGAACGAGGATCTCGTTGTCGATGTTCTCTTCGCCGAATTCGTTCTCGATCACGGCGATCTTCATGCCGTGTTGTTCGTTCAGGATGCGCTTGAGCAGCGTCGTCTTGCCGCTGCCGAGGAAGCCGGTGAGGATGGTGACGGGAGTGGCCATGTCGATCGCCTGTGGTTCGTGAATCGGGGTCAAAACTAGGATGGGTACGTCGCGCCGCGAGCCGGCTGGGCCGGGCGCACAACCATCCATTGAAACATACCTGTCAAGCCTTCGCCCGTCGTCCGGACGACGGGTTGCAGCGCGCGTCGGCCGGCGCCCGACGAGCGGGCCGGCGACGAGTGGGCGGATAGATCGGGGCGATCAGACGATTTGCAACAGCAGCCCCTTCAGATATTCGCCTTCCGGGAACGCGGCGAGCAGCGGATGATCGACGCCCGCGCCGAGGCGCTTCAGGATCCGCGCGTCGACCTTCGCGTCGGCCGCAGCGCCCGCGACGATCTTCTGGAACAGCTCCGCGTCGATCGCGCCCGAGCACGAATACGTGAACAGCAGGCCGCCCGGACGCAGCAGCTTGAAGCCGCTCAGGTTGATGTCCTTGTACGCGCGTGCGGCGCGCTCGACGCTGTCACGGTTCGGCGCGAACTTCGGCGGATCGAGCACGATCAGGTCGAACCGCTCGCCTTCGTCGACGAGCCGGCGCAGCGTCTTGAATGCGTCCGCGTCGAGCCAGCTCGCGCGCGCGGCGTCGAAGCCGTTCGCCGCGACGTTCTGCTGCGCGAGCGCGAGCGCATCGCCCGACGAATCGATCGACACGACCCGTTGCGCGCCGCCCTTGAGCGCCGCCAGCGAGAAGCCGCCGGTGTAGCAGAAGCAGTTGAGCACGTCGCGGCCGGCCGCGTATTGCGCGACGAGCGCGCGGTTGTCGCGCTGGTCGACGTAGAAGCCCGTCTTGTGGCCGTGCGGCACGTCGACGTGATAGCGCACGCCGTTCTCGTCGACGATCAGCGTCGCGGGCGGCGCGTCGCCCGCGAGCACGCCGGTGGTCTGCGCGAGCCCTTCCTTGTCGCGGATCGACACGTCGGAGCGCTCGTACACGTTCGGGCAGCCGGTCGCGCCGATCAGCGCCTTCACGATCGCGTCCTTCCACGCTTCGACGCCCGCGGCCATGAACTGGCACACGAGCTGGCCGCGCGGCGCGGCGTCAGGTTCGGCGCCCGGTTCGGCGGTATCGGCGACGTAGTAGTCGACGATCAGCCCCGGCAAGCCGTCGGCTTCGCCGAACACGAGGCGCACCGCGCCCGTGCCCGACACCATCGCGTTGCGGTGCGCGACCGCGCGCTGCACGCGGCGCTTGAAGAACGCGTGGTCGATCGGCTCGGTCTCGTCGAAGCTCCACACGCGCACGCGGATCTGCGACTGCGGGCTGTACGCGCCGCGCGCGAGGAAGCGGCCGTCGTGTGCGCGCACGACCACGGTGGCGCCCGGCGCGGGCTGGCCGTCGACGCGGTCGATCGCATTCGCGTAGATCCACGGATGCCGGCGCTGCAGCGATTTGTCCTTGGACGGTTTGAGGGTGACGGTGTGCATGATGGAGTCTGAATGAGTCGTGCGGCGGCGGCCGTTGGCGGCCGCGCGCGGGGCGCATCGAACGGTACGCGCGTCAGTCGCGCTTCTTCGCGCGCGGATGCGCGCTGTCGTAAATCTTCGCGAGATGCTGGAAGTCGAGCGACGTGTAGATCTGCGTGGCCGCGACGCTCGCGTGGCCCAGCAGCTCCTGCACCGCGCGCAGGTCGCCGCTCGATTGCAGCACGTGCGTCGCGAACGAGTGGCGCAGCACGTGCGGATGCACGTTGGCCGGGATGCCGGCGGAGAGCGCCGCGCGCTTCACGCGCTCGCGCACGACGCCCGGCGCCATCCGGTTGCCGCGCACCGACAGGAACAGCGGATGCGGATCGTGCTTCACGAATTCGCCGCGCACCGCGAGCCATGCGTTGAGCGCGGCGATCGCCTTGCGGCCGACCGGCACCTTGCGCTCCTTGTTGCCCTTGCCGCGCACCGTGACTTCCGCTTCGGCGAGATCGAGCCAGCCGGCCGAGCGGTAGCCGTCCGCCTGCGTGTACATGGCGTCGAGCCCGACCAGTTCGGCGAGGCGCAGCCCCGACGAATAGAACAGCTCGAGGATCGCGTGATCGCGGATGCCTTCGGTCGTGTCGGGCAGCGGCGCGTCCATCAGCGCCGATGCGTCGTCGACCGACAGCGCCTTCGGCAGCGTCTTCGGGCGCTTCGGCGCGCGCACCGCGGCCACCGGGTTGGCGGGCATCTCGATGCGCAGCGCGAGCCATCGGTAGAACGCGCGCCATGCGGAAAGCCGGTGCGAGATCGAGCGCGCCGACAGCCCGCCCGCGTGTGCGCGCGCGACCGCGCCGCGCACGTCGGTGGCCGTCAGCGTTTCCAGCGGGCGGCCGGCCGCGAGCTTCTTCAGTTCGTCGAGCTCGTGCGTGTATCCGCGCAGCGTGTGCTCCGACAGCTGCCTGACGTGTTTCAGGTTCGACAGGTAGGCGGCGATCGAATCGTCGAGCATGGGCGCGGTGTCAGTGCGGCAGCAGGCGCGTGAGCGCGGCGCTCGCGAGCGTCGCGATCTGCGCGAGGAAGTCGGTGGCCATGCCGTCGTGGAAGCGGCGCGGATCGGGCGAGCCGAGCACGAGCAGCCCGAACGCGGGCGCATCGACGCCGGCGAGCGGCGCACGCAGCGCGAGCAGCGCGACCGACTTGGGCGAACCGTCGCCGGCCGGCGCGGCTTCGGCGGTGTCGGCCGAGGCCGCGGCGTTGGCGGCCGGCGCCGCGACGGCCGGTGCGAGCCACTGGGCCGCTTCGAAACCGGTGTTCGCGCCGCAGTACGGCGTCGCCAGCCCGTTCGTGAACAGGCGCACTTCCTCGCCGACCTGGCGCGCGAAATCGGCTTGCGCGTAGGTGTCGGCGACGTCCCAGACGCGCAGTGCCGTTTGCGGCACGTCGAACACGTCGGCGATGCCGTCGGCGATCGTGCGCGGCAGCGCGTACGGGTCACGTTCGGCGATGACGCGGGCGGTCCAGCGGCTGAACTTCGCGGACAGGCTGTCGTTCTCGTGGCCGTAGCGCACCAGCTCGGCGAGCCGGCGCTCGAGATGCTTGTTCTTGTCGCGCAGCATTTCCATCTGCCGCTCCTGCAGCGAGATCGCGGCCTTGCCGTGCGGGTTGGCGAGACGGATGGTCGCGAGCAGTTCCGCGTGTTGCGCGAAGAATTCGGGATTGGCGAGCAGGTAGTCGGCGACGTCGCGTTCGTTCATGTGGCTGGAGCGTTCAGTGGTTCAGGACGTTGAAGGGTCAGACGTTCAGCTCGATCTCGCCTTCGAACACGGTCGTGGCCGGGCCGGCCATCGTCAGCGCGGCGCGTTCGTCGTGCGCGCCGTCCCAGCTGATCGTCAGCGTGCCGCCGTGCGTGTGGACGGTGACCGGCGTGTCGAGCAGGCCGCGCCGGATGCCGGCCGCGACCGCCGCGCACGCGCCGGTGCCGCAGGCGAGCGTCTCGCCCGCTCCGCGCTCGTAGACGCGCAGCTTCACCTCGTGGCGCGACACGATCTGCATGAAGCCGGCGTTCACGCGCTTCGGGAAGCGCGCGTGGCGCTCGATCAGCGGGCCTTCGGCGAGCACCGGATACGCTTCGGCGTCGTCGACGACCTGCACCGCATGCGGATTGCCCATCGAGACCGTCGACACCCAGCGCGTCGCGCCGCCGACGTCGAGCGGCCACAGCGTGTCGTTGCCGTCCGTGCGGCCGTCGAGGCCGCTGGCGTCGAACGGCACCTGGGCCGGCTCGAACACGGGCGCGCCCATGTCGACGACCACTTCGCCGTTGTCCTGCATCGTCAGCGTAATCAGGCCCTTCATCACCTGCACGCGCACGCTGCGCTTGTCGGTCAGGCCGCGATCGGTGACGAACTTCACGAAGCAGCGCGCGCCGTTGCCGCAGTGCTCGACCTCGCCGCCGTCGCAATTGAAGATCCGGTATTTGAAATCGGCGCCGTCGACGGTCGGTTTCTCGACGACCAGCAGCTGGTCGGCGCCGATGCCGAAGTGGCGGTCGGCGAGCGCGCGCACCTGCACGTCGGTGAGCGGGGGCAGCGTGTGCGAATAGCCGTCGAGCACGACGAAGTCGTTGCCCGCGCCGTGCATCTTGGTGAACGAGAGTTTCACTGGGTCCGGAATTCCATGGCGAACGAGGCGGCCGGCACGATCGACGTGGCGACGGTCGCCCGCGCGGGCAGCGTCGTTCGTCGTGCCGATCTCAGCCGTAAATGATACATGCAGCGGGCAGGGGCGTCCCGCGCTGGCCGGCGGCGCAGCGCCCGCGGCGCATGCGCAGCGGATGTTGGACGGCGCGCGTTCGGCGGCGCGCCGGCGGATGGCGTTCAGTAGAGGCTCGGCTCGCCGGGCGGGCGCGTCTTGAAGCGCTTGTGAACCCAGTAGTACTGCTCGGGCATCAGCGGGATCTGCTCTTCGAGGAATTCGTTCATGCGCCGCGCGTCGAGGTCGTCGTCGCCGGTCGGGTAGTGATCCCACGGCTTGAACACCTTCAGCCGGTAACCCTTGTAGTTCGGCAGCACTTCGCCGATGAACGGCACGACCTGCGCGCGGCCCGTCTTCGCGAGCCGGCCGACGGCCGTCAGCGTGCAGGCGGGCACGCCGAAGAACGGCACGAACGTCGAATTGCGCAGCCCGTAGTCCATGTCGGCGCCGAGCATCACCGGCTTGCGGTCGCGCAGCCAGCGCAGCACGACGCGCGCGCTGTCCGCGCGGCCGACCATCTCGGCGTCGAAACGCCCGCGCGCCTTCTTTGCTTCCGCTTCGAGCACTTCGTTCGAGAACGGCTGGTACAGCGACCCGCAGCGGCGGTGCAGCGACCGGTTCAGCCAGATCGAGCCGGCCTCGATGCCGACGAAATGCAGGCCGAGGAACAGCGTCGGGGGCAGATCGGGATCGGTGAGGTCGACCGCGCTGTCGACCTGGATCAGCTTCGCGAGCTTGCGCTCGGAGCCGAACCACTGGACGCTGCGCTCGACGTAGCTGCGGATCGCATGGCGGAAATGCAGGCCGGCCACTTCCTCGCGCCGCGCGTCGCTCCAGTCGGGAAAGCAGAGTTTCAGATTGATATGTACGATGCGCTTGCGCCGGCTGGGGATCTGGTACAGCAGCCAGCCGAGGCCGTCGCCGAACCGCGCGGTCAGGCCGTACGGCAGCAGGGCGAGCAGCTTCAGGAAGCCGATGGCGAGGTGCGTGCCGAGGCGGCCTAGCATGCGGAATCTCCGTTGGGCCGGCTGGCCGGCGCGTGGCAGACAGGGGAGGAGGACAGCGGACGATACGGCACGGGCGGCGCTCTGTGACAATTCACGAAAGCCGCTATAATACGGGCTTCGCCGAGTTAACTGACAACTTGCGGGGCGAAGCCGGCTGGCGCGAAGCGCGCTGCCCGGTCCTGGTAATCCGCTAAAGCGTCGCCGCTTCAGGCCCAACGAAGCTGGCTACGTGAAACCGACCGTAACCACACAGGAGCCTGAAAAAGTGGCAAACGATTATTTCTTCACGTCCGAATCCGTCTCCGAAGGCCATCCGGACAAAGTCGCGGACCAAATCTCGGACGCGATTCTCGACGCCATCCTCGAGCAGGACAAATATTCCCGCGTTGCCGCAGAAACGCTGTGCAACACGGGTCTCGTCGTCCTGGCCGGTGAAATCACCACGACGGCCAACATCGATTACATCCAGATCGCGCGCGACACGATCAAGCGCATCGGCTACGACAACACCGACTACGGCATCGACTACAAGGGTTGCGCGGTGCTGGTCGCGTACGACAAGCAGTCGCCGGACATCGCGCAGGGCGTCGACCGCGCGCATGACGACAACCTCGATCAGGGCGCGGGCGACCAGGGCCTGATGTTCGGCTACGCATGCGACGAAACGCCGGAACTGATGCCGCTGCCGATCTACCTGTCGCACCGTCTGGTCGAGCGCCAGGCGAGCCTGCGCCGCGACGGCCGTCTGCCGTGGCTGCGTCCGGACGCGAAGTCGCAGGTCACGATCCGCTACGTCGACGGCAAGCCCGATTCGATCGACACCGTCGTGCTGTCGACGCAGCACGCACCGGACATCGAACTGCCGGCGCTGCGCGAAGCCGTGATCGAGGAAATCATCAAGCCGACGCTGCCGGCCGACCTGATCAAGGGCGACATCAAGTTCCTCGTGAACCCGACCGGCCGGTTCGTGATCGGCGGCCCGCAGGGCGACTGCGGCCTGACCGGCCGCAAGATCATCGTCGACACCTACGGCGGTGCCGCACCGCACGGCGGCGGCGCGTTCTCGGGCAAGGATCCGTCGAAGGTCGACCGCTCGGCCGCCTATGCGGGCCGCTATGTCGCGAAGAACATCGTCGCCGCGGGCCTCGCTTCGCGCGCGCTGATCCAGGTGTCGTATGCGATCGGCGTGGCCGAGCCGACCTCGGTGATGGTCAACACGTTCGGCACGGGCCGCGTGTCGGATGCGGTGATCACGAAGCTCGTGCGCGAGCACTTCGACCTGCGCCCGAAGGGCATCATCAAGATGCTCGACCTGCTGCGCCCGATCTACGAGAAGACGGCCGCTTACGGCCACTTCGGCCGCGAAGAGCCGGAATTCTCGTGGGAAGCGACCGACAAGGCGCTGGCGCTGGCCGAAGCGGCCGGCGTCGAGCCGACCGCACGCGTCGCATAAGCGCTCCGCTCCAAACGAAAAACCCCGGCATGCCGGGGTTTTTTTATGCGCGTCGTTCGCAGTCGAACCGACGCCGCATCGTGGCGATGCCGGCCGGCGCGGCGGCGTCAGCGTGCGCCGAAGCCGAACCAGCCGTGGCTCGCCGCCAGCCGCCGCGGACGATTGACGCGGCGCTGCGGGCCGAGCGTGCGGCGCAGCGCGAGCGCGCGCAGCGACGACGGCTTTTGCAGCAGCGAGCGCAGCCCGGCGCGGCGTGCGAACGCTTGCGCGTTCATCATCGAGAAGAACGCGTGGAACCACGCGCGGATGCCGTCCAGCCGGCTGTGCGCGTGCGTGTGCCCGGCGAGCGCGCGAGCCCGCGCGCGATGATGGCGCAGCGAGCGGGCGGGAGCGGACGGCACGACGCGCTTGGCAGCGCGGTTGAAACGGGAAGTCAGACGGAATGGCATGTGAACGATGCTTCGCTTGTATGGGTGGCGCCTTGCAGAGCGCACTGGTATCGACGGCCTCGGATGGCGCAACGGATCTTACCCAAACCCGCTGCGCGCCGCGCCCGCCAGAATTGACAGGCCGCGACAGGCTACCGGGCTTTCGTGACGCGCAAAAGTCGCGATAAACCCTCGTGCCGCAAGCGAATTGCCGCGTGCAGCCTGTCGCTGAGGCTCGCGCCGCGCCACACAGTTCCCTTGATCCGCATCAAATCAGCGATTGGCATGCCCATGCGCACGGCAATGGCGCTGTTCGCGGTCTTCGGCGCCGATTTACAATCGTCACATTCACACAATAAACGTCTGGCATCCCATGTCGTCACCATTGCAGTCGGAATCGATCCGCGCGCAGGTCGCGGAATTGCGCGAACACGGCTTCGTCGTTGCGCGCGGCCTCGTCGGCGAAGCGCAGTGCGCGACGCTCAAGCGGATCGCGCAGCGGCAGTTGCAGGAAGCGGCCGAGCCGATCGAATTCGAGGCCGATCTGCGCTATCCGGGCGCGCCGGACTCCCGGCACGCGCCGGGCGGCCATACGGTGCGGCGGTTGCTGGATGCGTACTCGCGCGACCCGGCGTTCGCCCAGCGCGCGATCGCGCCCGAGATCGGCGCATGGATGCGCGAGTACTTCGGCGAGCAGCCGGTGCTGTCGCGCGCGCATCACAACTGCATGATGACGAAGCATCCGGCGTACGGCAGCCTCACCGGCTGGCATCGCGACTTCCGCTACTGGTCGTTCGAACGCGCGGACATGGTGTCGGTGTGGCTCGCGCTCGGCACGGAAACGAACGAGAACGGCGCGCTGTGGCTGGTGCCGGGTTCGCACACGGCCGAATTCGGGCCGGAAGCATTCGACGACGCGAAGTTCTTCCGCAGCGACCTGCCCGCCAACCGCGTGATGATCGACGCGGCGATTTGTCCGCCGCTGCAGACCGGCGACGTCGTGTTCTTTCACTGCAACACGCTGCATTCGGCCGGCCAGAACCGCTCCGACGACGTGAAGTTCTCGCTGGTTTACACCTATCACGGGATCAGCAACCGGCCGCTGCCGGGCACGCGCTCGGCGGCGAAGCCGGAAGTGCAGTTCTAGCGGTGCGTCGGTCCGGCGCGCCCGTCGTGGTGCCGGGCCGTCGGGCTACCGGCCCCGGCGCGGCGCTTCGGCCGCGCGGGCACAATGACGAACGGGCGGCCTGGCCGCCCGTTTCGTTTGGTCGACCCGCTCGAGCGAATCGCGCCGGCGTGCTCAGCGCTTGTTGCCCGGCATCGCGAGGCCGATCAGACCGATCAGCATCGCGACGGCGCCGCCGGCGATCAGCAGGATCGTCTTCGTCGCGGGCGAGCCGGTGAAGAAGCGCGACACGTTGTCGTTGATCGAATGGAACGACTGGCCGCCGAAATAGAGCAGCACGACGCCGCCGACCAGCAGCGCAACCGAGATGACCCGGGACATACCAACCTCGCTGTAACGGTGATTCGAGACGCCGCAGTGTAGGCGACGCGCGCGGGCGCGTCCATGGCCGTGCGCGCTTCGGCCACGTTCGCTACCATGAACGCCGTACGTGTCCTTCGCCGCCGTCGCGCGATGTCTGCGCGCGGCGCGCGTCCCTTCCCCGACGTCCAGACGGAACCGACTCATGGCCTACGAAGCAGCTACCGAACGTTATGCCGACATGCAATACCGCACCTGCGGCAAATCCGGGCTCAAATTGCCCGCCCTGTCGCTCGGCCTGTGGCACAACTTCGGCGACACGACGCCGATCGCGACGCAGCGCGAGATTCTGCGCACCGCGTTCGACCTCGGCATCAATCACTTCGACCTCGCAAACAACTACGGGCCGCCGTACGGCAGCGCCGAAATCAACTTCGGCCGGCTGCTGAAGGAGGATTTCCGGCCCTACCGCGACGAGCTGCTGATCTCGACGAAGGCCGGCTGGGACATGTGGCCGGGGCCGTACGGCAGCGGCGGCGGCTCGCGCAAGTACGTGCTCGCGAGCCTCGACCAGAGCCTGCAGCGCATGGGCCTCGACTACGTCGACATCTTCTATTCGCACCGCTTCGACGCGCATACGCCGCTCGAGGAAACCGCCGGCGCGCTCGCATCGGCGGTTCAGCAGGGCAAGGCGCTGTATATCGGCATCTCGTCGTACTCGGCCGCGAAGACGCGCGAGATGGCCGAACTGCTCGCCCGGTACAAGGTGCCGCTGCTGATCCATCAGCCGTCGTACAACCTGCTCAACCGCTGGGTCGAGCACGAACTGCTCGGCACGCTCGATGCGCTCGGCACGGGCAGCATCGCGTTCACGCCGCTCGCGCAGGGGCTGCTGACGTCGAAATACCTGAACGGCGTGCCGGCCGATGCGCGCGTGAACAAGCCGGGCGGCGGTTCGCTGAAGCAGGATCACCTGAGCGCGGCGAACCTCGAGCACGTGCGCAAGCTCGATGCGATCGCGCAGCGGCGCGGCCAGAGCCTCGCGCAGATGGCGCTTGCATGGGTGCTGCGCGGCGAGCGCGTGACGTCGGCGTTGATCGGTGCGAGCCGTGCGGAGCAGGTGCGTGAAAACGTCGGCGCGCTAAAGAACCTCGAATTTTCGGCCGACGAACTCGCTGAAATCGATCGCTACGCGACCGAAGGCGGGATCAATCTGTGGGAAAAGCCGTCCACCGATCAGGCGATCTGACCGGTTGCATCGGCACGCGATACGGGCTCCGAAACATCGGGCGCCGTATCGCAGATAACTGCGCGCGGCAACTGCGTGCGAGCCGCTGCGTCGCTGCGATGCAGCGACGTGAACCGCACGCAATGGGCGCGTTGCTACAGCAGCGCAGGCAGCCCTTCGACGAGCAATACCGCGACGCCGACGCCGAGGATCACGCCCAGCACGCGCAGCAGGTTGTGGCGGAACTGCGTGGCGCACGGCACCGCGCCGAGAAACAGCGCGCCGGCCAGCGCCATCGGAATCAACAGGATGAAGTCGCCGATCGTGAAATAGGTGGTCATGCGTGTCTCCGTAGTCGGCCGGCGCAGGCACGCGCCTGCACCGGCCCCATGCCCGGTATTTCTAATGTGGGGCCGACCCGCTCGCAAGCGGGCCGGACAATTCGAGTATAGGCAACCGCGCCGCGTTTTTCGCTATCCGAACCATTAAAAGCAGCGGGAAAACGCCCGAATGTCGCCCGTTTCGCTGCGAATCGGACGAATGCCTTGCGCCAGCCTTTCCCGTTGCTTTCGGTTTGTGCGAAAGCGCAGTCCGGACCGGCGATGCCGACCTGGTAAGCGGCCCGTGTCGGCTATGCGCGGCCGCAGCGCGGCCGACGTGCCGACGGGCGAAACACGAGCACGAGCCCCGCGACGATGGCGCCCATGCCGGCGAGCGCGAGCGGCGCGGGGCGGTGGCCGAGCCACAACGCGTCCATCAGCGTGGTGACGACGGGCACGAGATAGAACAGGCTCGTCACGTCGACGAGATCGCCGCGCTGCATCAACCGATAGAACAGCAGCTGCGCGATCACCGAAATCACGATGCCCAGCCACAGCAACGGTACGACGAATGCCCAACCCGGCTCGAGCGACACGCGCTGGAACGGCAGGATCGCGACGCACAGCGCGAGGCCGATCGCGTTCTGCAACGGCAGCACGTCGGCGGGCGCCGCGCGCGTGCGTTTTTGCAGCAATGCGCCGACGGTCAGCGCGACGAGCGCGGCGAGTGCGCACGCGACGCCCGTCAGCGGCATGCCCGCGTCGCCGACGCCGCGGCATACGACGAGCGCCAGCCCGGCCAGCGACAGCCCGAGCCCCGCGACGCGCATCGGCTGCCAGCGCCGCTCGACGATCGCGAGCGTGACGATCGGCTGCACGCCGAGGATCGTCGCGAGCACGCCGGGCGCGATCCCGCGCTCGAGCGCGAGCAGATAGAAGATCGAATAGCCCCCCATCATCAGCAAGCCGGTGAGCGCGGCCATGCGGCGCTCGCCGCGCGGCGGCAGCCAGCGTCCGCGCACGCAGGCCAGCACGACGAGCACGAGCGATGCGAGCGCGAAGCGCGCGGCGAGGAAAACGAACGCGGACGCGTGACGCAGCCCCAGTTCGGCGAAGATCGCGCCGCTGCTCCACAGCAGGACGAACAGCGACGTTGCGCCATGCGCGGCGAGCGCGCGTTTGAACGAAATCATGTGAATTCACCTGTCGAACGGATCGAGACGTTCCATGCCGCGCGCAGACGTGCGATACGCGATACGCGAGCGCGTACCGCGTGTGTCACGCGGGCGGATGGAAAGCGGAATACCGGCTGGTCAGCCGGCGCGCGTCGCCGGTGGCGGCGGCGCGGCGCCGACGAGCGGCGTTGCGACAGGTGGAGGGGGAGCGGACGAATGCGCGCACGCCTGCGGCCGCGAGTCGAGCTGCGGCCAGGATTCTGCAGGTGCGGACGTGAGCGAATGCATCGTGTCGAAATGCGTTCGAATGCGAATGAACGTCAAAGGTACCGCGAGGCGGCCATCCGGCGCAACGGGGTAGGAGAACACCCGCACACCCGCGCGCCAGCCGTACGCGATCCGACGACGATCGCGATCGCCGCGCACGCGGCCGCGCAGCCATCGCAGGCACGTCGCGCATCGCACGGTTCACCGGCGCAACACGCGTGACGACACGCGTGACGCACGCGCCGGGCGCTTTCCGCGGACGGTCACGTGCGACAGGGTATGATGGGGTTGATCGGGCGTGCAAGCGCGCGCACGACGCAGTGGTTGATTGGAGACATTCGACGAATTCGCGGCACTTCACCCGCTTCTTCTTCTTTTCGCGCTTCGATAAACCGTGAACAATGGGATCACGCGCAACATCCCCGGCGAGGGCGGCGCGGATCGTGCATTTGCCGGCTCGTCCGCGAGCCGGGTTTCAAGTTTCAAGAGTGGGGAACCATCATGCATGTCGGGTCGATTGTCTGCACTACCCATATCGCAGTGCCGAAGGGCGCGCGCGGCATCGTTCAGCGCGTTCTGGGCGACATGGCCATGGTGACCTGGTACGCGGGCGTACCGGGCGAGTCGAAGGAACTCAACACCGAGCCGTTCTTTCTCGAGGACCTGATCGACACCGGCGAATCCGTGCTGCCGGCCGGCGCCGCGATCCACTGAGTCCACGCATCGCAGCCAACGCTCGTGTTTCGGCGCGGCTGACGGCACAATGCGGGGCATGACAGACGTTACTTCCGCCTCCGCTGCTCCCGCCGGCCCGCCGTTCGCCGGCCTCACGCCCGAGTGCGTGCTCGACGCGCTCGACAGCGTGCTGATGCCGGCCGGGCTGCGCACCGACGGGCGCCTGCTCGCGCTCAACAGCTACGAGAACCGCGTCTACCAGGTCGGCATCGAGGATGGCCCGCCCGTCGTCGCGAAGTTCTACCGGCCCGCGCGCTGGTCGGACGACGCAATCCTCGAAGAACACGCGTTCGTCGCCGAACTCGCCGCGCGCGAGATTCCGGCGGTGCCTGCCCGCGTCTTCGACGGTCGCACGCTGCACGCGTTCGGCGGCTTTCGCTTCTCGATCTTCGAACGTCGCGGCGGCCGCGCGCCGGACCTCGATCGCAGCGACACGCTCGAATGGCTCGGCCGCTTCATCGGCCGCATTCATGCGGTCGGGGCGACGCAGCCGTACGTCGCGCGTCCGGCGCTCGACATCGGCACGTTCGGCTACGAGCCGCGCGACTACCTCCTCGCGCACGATTTCATTCCCCACGATGTGCGGCCGGCGTACGAGACGGCAGTGGCGCTCGCGCTCGAAGGCGTCGAGGCCGCGTTCGACCGCGCGGGCGACGTGCGCATGCTGCGCACGCACGGCGACTGCCATCCGAGCAACGTGCTGTGGACCGATGCCGGCCCGCATTTCGTCGACTTCGACGACAGCCGGATGGCGCCGGCCGTACAGGATCTCTGGCTGCTGCTGCCGGGCGATCGCGAAGGCGCGTCGCGCGCGCTCGCGGACCTGCTCGCCGGCTATGAGGATTTCTGCGAATTCGAGCCGCGCGAGCTGCATCTGATCGAGGCGCTGCGCACGCTGCGCCTGATCCATTACGCGGCGTGGCTCGCGCGTCGCTGGGACGATCCGGCGTTTCCCGCGGCGTTTCCGTGGTTCAACACGCATCGCTACTGGGAAGCGCGCGTACTCGAGCTGCGCGAGCAGATCGGCGCGATGCAGGAAGGGCCGCTCTGGCCCGTGTGACCGCGCGGGTGGCCAACCGCGCCGCGCTCCGGCGCGAGCGCCGCGCCGCCCCCGCCGCTCAGAACTTCAGCATCATCCGGATCACCGCGGCGAAGCGCTTGCCGTACGGCGGCGCGATCAGCCCGCGCGCGTTCAGCCGCGACTGCGTGAGCACGGGCTTCATCTTCGAGAACGTCACGAAGCCGTCGTAGCCGTGATATGCGCCCATCCCGCTCGCACCGACACCGCCGAACGGCAGGCTGCCGCACGCGATGTGCATCAGCGTTTCATTGACGGTCACGCCGCCTGAAATCGTTTCGCGCAGCACGCGGTCGATCGTGCCGCGATCCTCGTCGAACAGGTACAGCGCGAGCGGCCGCGGCCGCGCGTTCACGTAGCCGATCGCCTCGTCGAGCCGTTCGTACGGCACGAGCGGCAGCAGCGGCCCGAAGATTTCCTCCTGCATCACCTGCGACGCGTCCGGCACGTGCGTGAGCGCGCACGGCACGAAGCGGCGCGACGCGGGATCGGATGGCGCATCCGACAGCGGGTGCAGTTGCGCGCCGGCCGCCTGCGCGTCGCTCGCGAGCTGCTGCAGCCGCGCGTAGTGGCGCGGCGACACGATCGTCGTGTAGTCGCCGTTGTTCGACAGGTCCGGATACAGCTTCGCGAAGCGCGCCCGCGCGCGCTCGATGAACGCGCCTTCCATCCCGCGCGGCAGCAGCACGTAGTCGGGGGCGATGCAGGTCTGCCCCGCGTTCAGCGTCTTGCCCCCGATGATCGCGTCGACCGCCGCATCGAAGCGCGCATTCGGGCCGATGATCGCCGGCGACTTGCCGCCGAGTTCCAGCGTCACGGGCGTCAGGTTGTCGGCGGCGGCGCGCATCACGTGGCGGCCGACGTGCGTCGAGCCGGTGAACAGCAGATGGTCGAACGGCAGCGCGCTGAAGGCGGCGCCGAGCTCCGCATCCCCGTTCACGACCGCAACGTGGTCGCGCGAGAAGGTCTTCGCGATCAGCTGCTCGAACAGCGCCGACGTGCGCGGGGTCAGCTCGGACATCTTGACGATCGCGCGGTTGCCGGCGGCCAGCGCGCAGATCAGCGGGCCGGCGGCGAGCAGCACCGGATAGTTCCACGGCACGACGATGCCGACCACGCCGAGCGGCTGCGGCACGACCTTGGCGCGCGCCGGCCGCAGCCACTTGTTCATCCGCTTCGCCATCGGCTTCATCCAGCGCTTGCCGTGCTTCAGCGCATCGTCGATCTCTTCCTTCGCCATCCAGATTTCCGACAGCAGCACCTCCTGTTTCGCGCGATGCCCGAAGTCGGCGCTGATCGCATCGGCGAGCGCATCGGCGTGCTCGATCAGCATCGTGCGCAGCGCGCGCAGGTGCTGCGCGCGCGTGTCCCATTCCGGGTACGGGGCGCGCAGGTAAGCCGCGCGCTGATCGCGCAGCAGCGACGTGAGCGCATCGAGCGACGGCAGCGCTTGCGGGGCCAGTTCGGGCAGGTCGTTCTTCATCGCATGTTCTCCAGGTGAGCGTGGCGCGTCGGCCAGCAGTCAGGCCGCACGTGTGCGCTCGGCGAGCGTGGCGGGTCGGGTCGGGGCCGCATGCGCGACGCGGCGTGGGGCCGGATGCGTCGGGTGAGCGAAAACGGCATGAAGCGGCAGGCAAGCGTCGCGTCCGCGCGACGGTATCCGGATGCGGAATCGGGGCGACGCGGTGCGCGCAGGCGGCGCGAGCCGATCGTCGTGGCAAGCGCGGACGGCCGCGTCGGGCGCTCGCCGGTGCGGCGAAGCGCAGTCGCGCAGCATGGGCAGATGCGTGTGTGCACGCGCGACCCGCCGCTCGCTCGACGGGCCGTCCAAACGGTCGGCCGTGTGCGACGTCGTTCGATTTCGGCTGCTGCTGCATCGGCTGCAGCACGTCGCCGTGGTGGCGTCCGTTTGAATTGAAATGCGGGCGGCGCGCGGCGCGATCGGATCATCCGGTCGGCACGCGGCTCGCAGAGCTTCGCGCTGCATCGTCGTCTCCCCAGTTTTGCGACGGCGCGGCGTCTGGCGGCCGTTGCATCGCGTCGCATCGATCGACACATCTTAAATTTAGTTCACGCGTGCGTTTAGAGGAATCGCTCTTTAATGGACCTGCCGCGCGCGCGATGGCCGTTCCTACAATGCCCGAACATTACAAGCGGGAGCCGGCCGAACCGGGCGCCGTTCATGACACGAAGGAGACGTGACGTGCAATACGACTACATCATCGTCGGCGCGGGCTCGGGCGGCTCGAGCCTCGCCGGCCGCCTCGCCGACGCCTGCCCCGATGCGACGATCGCGCTGATCGAAGCCGGTTCGCACACGGAGCGCAATCTGCTCGTCAACATGCCGGTCGGCATCGCGGCGCTCGTGCCGTTCAAGCTCGGCACCAACTACGGTTACGAGACGGTGCCGCAGCCGGGCCTCGGCGGCCGCCGCGGCTATCAGCCGCGCGGCCGCGGGATGGGCGGCTCGAGCGCGATCAACGCGATGATCTACACGCGCGGCCATCCGGGCGACTACGACGAGTGGGCGGCGCTCGGCGCGACGGGCTGGGGCTGGCAGGAGGTGCTGCCGTATTTCCGCCGCGCGGAAGGCAACCAGCGCGGCGCCGACGCATGGCACGGCGCGGACGGTCCGCTCACGGTTTCCGATCTGCGCTTCCGCAATCCGTTCTCCGAACGATTCGTGCAGGCCGCGCATGCGGCCGGCTATCCGCTGAACGACGACTTCAACGGCGCGACGCAGGAAGGCGTCGGCTTCTACCAGGTCACGCATCGCGACGGCTCGCGCTGCAGCGTCGCGCGGGCGTACATCTACGGCCGCAACCGGCCGAACCTGCACGTGATCACCGATGCGACGGTGCTGCGCGTCGGCTTCGACGGCAAGCGCGCGGTCGGCGTCGTGGTGTCGCGCGACGGGCGCGTCGAGACGCTCGGCGCGCGGGCGGAAGTGATCCTGTCGGCCGGCGCGTTCAACTCGCCGCAACTGTTGATGTGCTCGGGGATCGGCCCGGTCGAGCAGCTGCGCCGGCACGGCATCGCGGTCGTGCACGATGCGCCGGAGGTCGGCACGAACCTGAGCGACCACATCGACTTCATCGTCAATACGCGCGTGAATTCGTCCGAACTGGTCGGCATCTGTCTGCGCGGCATCGCGAAGATGACGCCCGCGCTCGCGCGCTACCTGTCGAGCCGCACGGGGATCATGACGAGCAACGTCGCGGAGGCCGGCGGCTTCATCAAGAGCGATCCGTCGCTCGATCGTCCCGACCTGCAGCTGCATTTCTGCGCGGCGCTGGTCGACGATCACAACCGCAAGATGCATTGGGGGTTCGGTTATTCGCTGCACGTGTGCGCGCTGCGTCCGTTCAGCCGCGGCACGGTCGCGCTCGCGAGCGGCGATGCGCGCGACGCGCCGCTGATCGATCCGCGCTTCTTCAGCGATACGCGCGATCTCGACCTGCTGGTGCGCGGCGCGCACGCGATGCGGCGGATCCTGTCGCAGGCGCCGCTCGCGTCGCAAGGCGGCCGCGAGCTGTACACGCGGGCAGACCAGAGCGACGCCGAGCTGCGCGCGACGATCGTCGCGCACGCCGACACGATCTACCATCCGGTCGGCACCTGCCGGATGGGCTCCGATGCGCGGGCGGTCGTCGATCCGCAACTGCGCGTGCGCGGCGTCGACGGGTTGCGGGTCGTGGATGCGTCGGTGATGCCGACGCTGATCGGCGGCAACACGAATGCGCCGTCGGTGATGATCGGCGAGCGCGCGGCGGACTTCGTCGTCGCGGCGCGCAACGGCAGCGCGTCGCGCAGCGCGGCGGTCGCGGCCGTGCACGGCCGCTGAGCGCCGGTCAGCGCACGCGATGCTCAGGCAAACGTATCGACGAGGCCGGCGCGGCTCACGGTTGCGGCGGCCGCTGCGGATGGCGCGGCGTCGAGCGGTGCATCGGCGCCTGACGATCCGGCGCGTGCGCGCGACGCCGGTCGTCCGCCGGCGAAGGCCTGTTGCTGCGCGTTCTGCTGCGAGCCGAAGCCGCCGTCGCTGACCGTCGCGCTGCCCAGCCCGAGACCGCCCGCTTCCATCGCTTCGCGCAGCTTCGGCAGCGCCGCCTCGACGGCATCGCGCACCTGCGGGTGCTGCGACACGAACAGCGCGTGCGCATGATTGTCTGCCACGCGCAGCACGACCTGCAGCGGCCCGAGATCCGGCGGGTTCAGCGTGAGCTCGGCGCTCTGCTGATGCGCATTCGACAGGAACACGACCTTCTGGCTCAGCGCATCGGTCCAGTCCGCGGTGCCGACGTGCGGCGCGAGCACGTGCGCATTGGCCGCGGCGATCGAGCCGGCGACCGGAGACGCCTGCACGTTCGCCTGTGCCGCAGCCGCGGCCGTGGCCGCTGCGGTGGCGGCGGCCGCCGTCGCATCGGCTGCCGGGCTGGCGGCCTGTTCGCCGGACCCGAATCCATGCTGCGCGGCCGACTGGCCGCCCGCGCCGGCCTGCAGCGCCGAGGCGGCCGCTTGCGCGGGCGTCTGTTGGGTTGCGAGCGCACCCTTCGCGTCCGCGAGCGTGCGGTCGAAGGTCGGGACGGTCGGCGTGGACTGCGCGCCTGCGGCCGTCGGCGCAGCCGCCGACGACGTGCCCGCGGCGCCGGCGGGCAGCGCGATCGCGCCCGCGTCGCCGCTCAGCTTCGCGAGCGCGGCCTGCAGCGCATCGCGGGCCGCTGCGGGCGCGACCGGCGTGGCGGCGGCATCCGTGCCGGCCTGATGTGCGAGCGCGGCGGTCGCGTCGGGCTGGCCCGCTGCGACCGCCGTGCCGGCGAGCGCGGCGGCGCCGGCAGCCGTCGCCGCGGCATCCGCGGCGGCCGGCGCCGGATTGTCCACGCGCGCCTGCAATTGCGCCTGCATGGCGACGGCCGCGGCCAGCGCGGCCGCATCCGGGTTCGGCGTCGCGTTCGCGTCGTCGGTGGACTTGTCGTCGTGGTTGCCGGACGGCTTCGACGGGTTCGTGCCGGCGGCCGAGGTCGACGAATTCGGCGCCGACGTCGACGCGGCCGATGAAGTCGCGCCATCCGACGTGTCGCCGCTGGCGGCGTCGTGGCGGCTGGCGACGCTTTGCTTGAGCGTCTGCGCGAACGGCACGGCGGCCGGGCCGCTGGCGGAATCGTTGCCGGCCGACGCGGCCGGCGTGGCGGATGCGGCCGACGAGCCCGAGTTGCGAACGGCCTTGATGGCGGCGCCGGCGGTGTCGATCAGGGCGCCGAGCAGGGGAAGAGGGAGCATGACGATTCTCTGGTTCGAAAGCGTTGAGCGGTTAGGCCGAGCGGGCCGCGTCGGCCCGCATGCGCAGAATCTTCGCGGCGTGTTCGTCGGCGTCGCGCTGTTCGCGCTTCGCGGCGCGCTGCGCGTCCTGCGCGACGCCGCGCGCCTGCAGGATCTCGTACGAGCCGACGGTGCGCTTCTTCTGCTGCCAGTTCGGGCGTGCCTCGTCGATGCGCACTTCGGCCGCGGCCAGCACGCTGCGCTGCTGCGCGATCGCCGCGTCGAGCGTATCGATGAACGCCTGGAAATTGCGCCAGTTGCCGGCCGGCATGCCGTGCTGCGCCGACTGCGAGAAGCGCGCGTGGTATTCGTCCCGATAGCGCAGCAGCGCGTCGAGCTGTTCGGCGGCCGCGCTGCGATCGCGCTGCGCGGTGCCGAGCTGCTTGGCCGCGGCGTCGAGGTCTTCCTGCGCGCGGTCGAGCAGCAGTTGCAACGGAAATCCATGTGCCATCGGCGTCAGCCTCCGTATTCGTCGAACAGCGCATCGAGCGCGGCGAGGCTCGATGCGAACGGCGCGCATTCGCGAAAGCCCTGCTGCAGGAACGCTTCGATGCGCGGGTAGAGCGCGATCGCGCGGTCGAGCTGCGCGTCGCGGCCCGGTGCATAGGCGCCCACCGCGATCAGGTCGCGATTGCGCTGGTAGCGCGACAGCATCTGCTTGAACTGCCGCACGCGGTCGAGATGCCCTTCGTCGATCAGCGCGGTCATCGCGCGGCTGATCGACGCCTCGATGTCGATCGCCGGATAGTGGCCGGCCTCGGCGAGCGAGCGCGACAGCACGATATGGCCGTCGAGGATCGCGCGCGCGGAGTCGGCGATCGGGTCCTGCTGGTCGTCGCCTTCGGTCAGCACCGTGTAGAACGCGGTGATCGAGCCGCCGCCTTCCGGCCCGTTGCCGGTGCGCTCGACGAGCGCGGGCAGCTTCGCGAACACCGACGGCGGATAGCCCTTGGTCGCGGGCGGCTCGCCGATCGCCAGCGCGATCTCGCGCTGCGCCATCGCGTAGCGCGTCAGCGAATCCATCAGCAGCAGCACGTGCTTGCCCTGGTCGCGGAAATATTCGGCGAGCGAGGTCGCATAGGCGGCGCCCTGCATCCGCAGCAGCGGCGACACGTCGGCCGGCGCCGCGACGACGACCGAGCGCGCGAGGCCGTCCTCGCCGAGGATCTGCTCGATGAATTCCTTCACTTCGCGGCCGCGTTCGCCGATCAGCCCGATCACGATCACTTCCGCGCTCGTGTAGCGCGCCATCGTGCCGAGCAGCACCGACTTGCCGACGCCGGAACCCGCGAACAGGCCCATGCGCTGCCCGCGGCCGACGGTGAGCAGGCCGTTGATCGCGCGTACGCCGACGTCGAGCACGTGATGGATCGGTTCGCGATCGAGCGGGTTGATCGACGGCGCGGACAGCGGCGCGTCGACCTTCGCCGCGAGCGGGCCGAGGCCGTCGAGCGGGCGGCCCGACGCGTCGACGACGCGCCCGAGCATTTCCCAGCCGACCGGCAGCCGTTTCGCGCCCGCGAGCGGATCGGCGACGGGGGCGGCCTCGAGCGGCCACACGCGCGCGCCGGGCAACACGCCGGCCACGTCGGTGGTCGGCATCAGGAACAGGCGCTCGCCGGAGAAGCCGACGACTTCCGCTTGCGCGTACGGCAGCGTGCTGCCGGGCGGCAGCTCGATCGTGCATTCGGCGCCGACCGACAGCCGCAGCCCGATCGCTTCGAGCACGAGCCCCGCCGCGCGCGTGAGGCGCCCGCAGGGCCGCAGCGGCAGCGCACGCTGGCTGCGCGTCGCGAGCGTGTGCAGATGCGTGCGCCAATGTTCGAGGTGCGGATTGTGCGGCGCGTGCCGCGTGTCGGCCGGCGCGCTCGCGGCGGCGGGCTCTGCGCCCGGCGCGCCTTCTGGCCCGAACGACGCGAGCGCGAGTTCGCGCTCGAGCGGCGTCAAGCCGTCGTGCGCGAGCTGCTCGGGCACGCGCGTCACCACGTGCTCACCTTGCCGATCGCGGCGGCGACGCGCTGCCAGCGGGTGGGCAGCGTCGCGTCGACCTCGCCGGTGGCGGCGTGCGCGCGGCAGCCGCCGCGTTCGATCGATGCGTCGGTGCGCACGCTCCAGCCGAGCGTGTCGAGATCGTCCTGCAGATAGGCTTCGACGACGGGCAGGTCGGCCGGATTCACGACGAGATGCGGGGCGCCGGACAGCGCCGGTTCGGCGGCGAGCACGTCGCGCACGGCCGCGACCAGCGCGGCGGGATCGTGCTTCACGTGCTGACGCACGACCTGCTGCGCGATGTCGAGCGCGAGCTGCGCGAGATCCGACGCGAGATCGCGCTCGGCCTGCGACACGGCCTCGCGAAACGATACGGCCAGCGCGGCAAGCTGCGCGGCCTGCTCGCGGGCTTCGGCCTGGCCGGCCGCATAGCCCTGCTCGCGGCCCTGCTCGAAGCCGGCCTGGTAGCCGCGCGCCTGGCCGTCGACGTGGCCGGCCGCGTGGCCTTCCGCATGGGCGGCGTCGCGCACGCGCTGCAGTTCCTCGGCGAGCGCGGCGGCCGCGGCGGCCGCGTCGTCGGGCGGCGGAGGCGGCGGGGGCGGGTCGAACGACGCCATCTCCCACCGCTGGTACGCGGTGAGCGTGGCGCGATCGCGCGCGGCATCAGACATATGCGTCTTCCGCCTTGCCGCCTAGCACGATCTGGCCGCTCTCGGCGAGGTTGCGCACGATCTGCAGGATGCGGCGCTGCTGCGTCTCGACTTCGGACACGCGCACCGGGCCGCGCGCGTCGAGATCCTCGGCGAGCAGCTCGGCTGCGCGCTGCGACATGTTCGCGAGGAACTTCTGGCGCAGCGCGGGCGGCGCGCCCTTCAGCGCGATGATCAGCGTCTCGGATTCGACTTCCTTCAGCACCATCTGGATCGCGCGATCCTCGAGGTCGAGCAGGTTCTCGAACACGAACATCTGGTCGACGATCTTCTGCGCGAGATCGGCGTCGTACTGGCGCACGTTTTCGAGCACGCCTTCCTCATGATGGCTCGTCATGAAGTTCAGGATCTCGGCCGCGGTGCGGATGCCGCCCATCGGGCTGCGCTTCAGGTTGTCGCTGCCGGACAGCAGGCCGGTCAGCACGTCGTCGAGCTCGCGCAGCGCGGCCGGCTGGATGCCGTCGAGCGTCGCGATCCGCAGCAGCACGTCGTTGCGCAGCCGTTCGGTGAAGCACGACGCGATTTCCGACGCCTGGTCGCGGTCGAGGTGCACGAGGATCGTCGCGATGATCTGCGGATGCTCGTTCTTGATCAGCTCGGCGACGGCGGCCGAATCCATCCACTTCAGGCCTTCGATGCCGCTCGTGTCGCTGCCCTGCAGGATCCGGTCGATCAGCACGCCGGCCTTGTCCTCGCCGAGCGCCTTGGTCAGCACCGAGCGGATGTAGTCGCCGGAATCGAGCGACAGCGCGGTGTGCTGCTCCGCTTCGCGCGCGAACTCCTGCAGCACTTCCTCGACCTGCTCGCGCGTGACGTTCTTCAGCGCGGCCATCGCGGCGCCGATCTTCTGCACCTCGCGCGGCGCGAGGAACTTGAATACTTCAGCGGCCTCTTCCTCGCCGATCGACATCAGCAGGAGCGCGCTCTTGTTCAGGCCTTCAGCGTTCATCGGACACCCAGTTCTTCACGACGGTGGCGACGATCTTCGGATCCTGGCGGGCGATCGTGCGCGCGTAGTCGAGGTTGCGTTCGTAGCGGTTCTTCTCGTTCTCGAAGCCGAGCAGCATCGGATCGGGCTCGGCGGCCGCCTCCGGCGCGGGCAGGCCGTCGAGCACGACCGTGTCCTCCGGCGCCGCGAGCGCCGGCGCGGGCGGCTCGGGCGGCGGGAACGCGCGGCGCATCGCCGGGCGCACGAACATGAAGTAGAGCGCCGCCGCGGCCGCCGCGATGCCGAGCCACTTCGCGGCTTCCTTCGCCATCTCGATCATGTCCGGCTGGCGCCACCACGGCAGGTCGGCGTACGGGTCGTTCGCGGTCGAGAACGCGCTGTTCACGACGTTCACCGAGTCGCCGCGCTTCTCGTCGTAGCCCATCGCGTCCTTCACGAGCTGCTCGATCTGCGCGAGCTTCGCGGGCGGCAGCGGCTGCATCGTCACGTGGCCCTTCGCGTCGGCCACCGGCTGATAGTTGACGACCACCGCGACCGACAGCCGCTTCACGTTGCCCATCGGCTGCTCGACGTGGCGGATCGTCTTGTCGAGCTCGTAGTTGGTCGTCTGGTCCTTGCGGTCGCTCACCGGCGTCGACTGCGGCCCGCTCTGGCCGTTGCCCGCGACGATCGGCGCGGACGCCGGCTGCGGCGGCGTGTTCGACAGCGCGCCCGGCACGCCCGACGCGCCGCCCTGCGCGAGTTCGGTCGCGCTGCTGGTCTGCTGGCTGCGGATCGCGGCCTGCTGCGGCGTGCCGTTCGGGCCGTAGCTTTCCGAGGTCTGTTCGAGCTTCGAGAAATCGATGTCCGCGCTGACCTGCGAGCGCGCGTTGCCGGTGCCGAAGATCGGCGCGAGGATCGAATCGATGCGCTTCTGCGTATTGCGCTCGACCTGCTGCACGTACTTGAGCTGGCTCGCGTCGAGGCCGGACGCCGAGGCCGGCTGCGTCAGCAGGTTGCCGTCCTGGTCGACGATCGTCACGTTCTTCGCCGGCATGTCGGGCACGCCCGACGACACCATTCGCGTGATCGCCTGCACCTGGCCCTCGTCGAGCACGCGGCCGGGGTAGAGGTCGATGAACACCGACGCGCTCGGTGCTTCCTTGTCGCGCACGAACACCGACGGCTTCGGGATCGCGAGATGCACGCGCGCGCCGCGCACGGCGTTGATCGATTCGATCGTGCGCTGCAGCTCGCCTTCGAGCGCGCGCTGGTAGTTCACCTGCTCGGCGAACTGGCTGATGCCGAATTTCTGGTTGTCCATCAGCTCGAAGCCGACCGAGCCGCCCTTCGGCAGGCCCATCGCCGCGAGCTTCAGCCGCGTTTCGTGCACCTGGTTCGACGGCACCAGGATCGCGCCGCCGGCGTCGGCGAACTTGTAGGGAACGTTTGCCTGCTGGAGCGCGGCGATGATCGCGCCGCCGTCACGGTCGGACAGGTTGCTGTAGAGCACGCGATAGTCGGGCGTGCGGCTCCACAGCACGAGGGCGGTAATCGCGGCGATCGCAAACGCGACGGCGATCAGGAACGGCAGCTTCGGGTTGCCCTTCATCCGTGCGATGCCCGGAATCCGTTCCGCGAAGCCGCCGAACCCGAAGTCAGCGCCGGCAGCGCCCGCGCCCGGCAACGCGGCGGCCGCGGTTGCGCCTGGCACCGGGCCGGCGAGGCCCGTGCGAGCGTCGGGGTTGATCAGCGAGTTGGCCTGCGAATCCATGCGAGGAGTTTCTCCGGAGCGGGACGACTGAGCCGCTCAGGCGAGCGGACGGACAATGACACGATGCGATTATCGGGACCGGAGCGCGACTCCGATCGCCCGAAAAGAGCCGGGTTTCCCCCGTACTTTCTCGGCTTTGGCGCGGGCCGCGCTGCTATCCTTTTTCGCTATCCGGCATGGTGCGCATGGTGCGGCGCCGGCGGGTCGCCCGGGACGTCCGGGTCTCTTCTCTTGTGTCTGGGGACAGCATGGTTGCCAACGTCAGCGGAATCGGGTCGGTATTGCAACAAATGCAGGCGATGGCCGCGCAGGCGAACGGCGGCGTGGCCAGCCCGGCGGCGGCGCTCGCCGGCTCGGGCGCGGCCACGGCGGGGACCTTCGCGAGCGCGATGAAGGCGTCGCTCGACAAGATCAGCGGCGACCAGCAACATGCGCTCGGCGAGGCCCGCGCGTTCGAGGTCGGCGCGGCGAACGTGTCGCTGAACGACGTGATGGTCGACATGCAGAAGGCCAACATCGGCTTCCAGTTCGGCCTCCAGGTCCGCAACAAGCTGGTGAGCGCTTACAACGAGGTCATGCAGATGTCGGTGTGACGTCCCGCGGGCGGGGCGGCCGCGTGCGCGCCTAAAGGTTTTCAATTCCCTTCCGATAACTCCGGAACAGGGCCGCGTCGTGCGATGCAGGGCGGCGGCTACCGCATAGCCAACGCATCACAAGGAGAAGCGCATGTTTTCGCCAGGGCACGCTGGAGCCAGCGCATACGCGCGCGTCGGCGTCGAGACGGGCGTGATGGGCGCGTCGCCGCACCGGCTGATCGCGATGCTGTATCAGGGCGCCCGCCAGGCGATCGCACTGGGGCGCATGCATTTGCAGCAGGGCAACGTGGCCGCTCGCGGCGAAGCGATCGGCAAAGCCATCTCGATCGTCGAGAGCGGGCTGCAGGCGTCGCTGAACCGCGACGTCGGCGGCGAGATCGCCGCGCGGCTCGACGCGCTGTACACCTACATGGGCCGCCGGCTGCTGCAGGCCAACGCGCAGGGCAGCGACGCGATGCTGGTCGAGGTCGACGGGCTGCTCGCCACGCTCGAGGAAGCGTGGACGGGCATTGCGCCCGAAGTCGCCCGGATGGCCGCGCAGCAGGCTGCGGATGCGGCCAGATGAACGGCAAGGCCCAATACTTCGCTAGCTACGAGGCGCTCGCGGCCGTGTCCGGCCAGATGCTGAGCGCTGCGCGCGCTGCCGACTGGAGCGTGTTGCCAGCGCTGCAGGTGGAGTTCCTGCGCCTCGTCGACGAGTTGAAGGAGGCCGCACCGGGCGTTGCGCTCGACGAGCCCGAGCGGGGCCGCAAGCTCGAATTGATTCGCCGGATCCTGGCCGACGACGCCGCGATCCGCGATCTCGCCAGCCCGGACATGGCCCGGCTGTCGGGGCTGTTCGAGGCGCGCCGCTCGAGCCGCGTATTGACCGATCTGTATCGCGCGCGCGGGTAAGGCCCGTTTGCCGGGGCGGCGCTTGCCGCGGGCCCCGATTCCGGATTTGCAACGAAGTGGCTGAGGTGAGCAGGCTCCGATCATGACCGGTATCGACCCCGTTGCGGCCGCCTTGCTGACGAGCCGCATCGACAGCCTGCTGACCACCGTGACGGCGCCCGCCGGCAGCGGCGCCGCGCAGGTCGGCACGCCGGGCGCCGGCGTGGCGTCGGCGGCGCCTGCGCTCGCGCAGCCGGCCGCGCCGCCCGCTTCGGCCCAGACCGCGCTGTCCGACGTCGCGCTGGTGCTCGATGCGATCTCGCGTTCGGGCGGTGTCGCGACGCCCGCGATCGCCGGGCGCGCACCGCTGCTGGCCGATCCGACCGTGCTGCTGAATGCGCTGACCGCGTCGCCCGACGGCGCGCAGCCGGGCGTGGCCGCTGCGGCGGCGTCTGCGCCTGCTTCGTCTTCTTCTCCTTCTTCTTCCACGCCATCGGCCGCGACCGCCGCGAACGCCGCCGCGGCCGTGCGCGATACGCCCGCCGCGCCGCCCACGGCGGCGCTGCGCGCGGCGCTCGCGCAGGCCGTGAGCGAAAGCGGCCTGTTCTACGAATCGCATCTCGCGCAGTGGCTTGCCGGCCAGCGTCCGCTCGCCGCGCTGATGCGCGAACCGCAGGCGCGGCTCGCGACGGTGCCGGTGCAGACGGCCGCCGACGCCGCGCAGCACGACGCACCCGACCCGCTCGACGAACTGCTCGCGCAGCGCGCGCCGCTGCCGGCTGCGTCGCGCACCGCCTTGCCGGCGGGCGCGTCGGCGACGGGCAGCGCCGCGCCGCATGCATCGATGCCGAACGCGTCGGCGGCCGCGCGCGGTGGTGCGCCGGGCACGGCCGGCATGGCCGATCCGCTCGGCGAACTGCCCGACGCGCACTGGGCGACACCCGCGCGCGCCGCGCTGGCCGCCGCGTCGGCCGATCCGCAGGCGCAGCCGCAGTCGTCGGCGGCCGTGCATCCGGCGGCCGTCGCGATCGTGCGGCAGCAGCTCGATGCCCTCGCGACCGACCAGTTCCGCTGGACCGGCGAAGCATGGCCGGGCGCGCGGCTCGACTGGACGATCGAGCCGGACGACCCGGGCGGCGGTGCGCCGCGCGGCGGCGACGGCGACGCGGGCGACGGCATCGCGTGGCGCACGCGGCTCACGTTGACGCTGCCGTCGCTCGGCACCGTCGACGCCGAACTGGTGCTGAACGGCGCGCAACTCGTCGCGCGCCTGCGCGCGAATTCGGCCGGTGCGGGCCGGCTGACGCGTAACGAGGCCGCGCTGCGGCAGCGCTTCGAAGGCTCGGGGCTGCGGCTCGGCGGCCTGTCGATCCGCGCGGTCGGCGACGCGCCGGACGGCTTCGACGCGTTCGTCGCGCAGGCCGCCGCCGCCGCGTATGCGCGGGGCGGCGCGGGCGGCACGCCGGACGTCGACGAAACGGTGCCGCGATGAGCATGGGTTCCCGCAAGCGCGCGGCCGCGCTGGTCTACGATCCGAAGGGCGGGGACGCCGCGCCGCGCGTCGTCGCGAAGGGCTACGGGCTGGTCGCCGACATGATCGTCGAGCGCGCGCGCGATGCCGGCCTGTACGTGCATACCGCGCCGGAGATGGTGTCGCTGCTGATGCAGGTCGACCTCGACGACCGGATTCCGCCGCAGCTTTACCAGGCCGTCGCCGATCTGCTTGCCTGGCTGTACGCGCTCGATCGCGCCGAGCCGGAGCGTGAGCCGGACGGCGCCGCGCACTTTCCGCTGCCGGCACTGCGACGCTGAGCGTCGCGCGGGTTCGCTCGTTCGTTTCGTTGCTTGCCTGCGCTGTTGCGTCGGTGTCGGCTGGCGCGGGCTTTCTTCCCGTATCTCGCCGTAAATCTGCCCGATCAGCCGCCGATCGGTGGGCATTCCCGTCTATTCGCTCCTCGTTCCGCGCGCGCCGTGCGATGCAGACGGATTGAGCTGCATCCCGCTTTATGTAATGATATCCATTCTCATTATCATATTGACCGGGCGGCGCACGTTCCACGTGGCGCCGCTCGTCGTGTCGAACGAATGGAAGCTATTGCGTGAACGCGCCTGAAACGATCGCCCCGCTGCGGGCCGACCAGCCCGCCGCGGGCGTCACCGTGCTGCGACCGGCCGTGCGTCCGGCGAGCGACGCCGAGCTGGCGGCGCGCCGCCGCCGTTCGCGCCGCGCGACCTTCATCAAGTGGCTGCGCAAGGTGCACGGCTGGGTCGGACTGTGGGGCGCGGTGCTCGGCCTGCTGTTCGGCGTGACGGGCGTGCTGCTCAACCATCGCGCGGCGCCGTTGAAGATTTCCACCGGCGAGCCGCAGGTCGAGCAGCTGCAGCTCGCGCTGCCGGATCCGGCGCCGCGCTCGCCCGCGGCGATGACCCGCTGGCTGCAGCAGGAACTGCACTTCGAAGGCCGGCCGGGCCGTGTACGCAAGGAGCCGGCGCAGGCGGTCGCGTGGGGCGACCGGCGCGTGATGCAGCCGGAGCACTGGCAGATCGGCGTGTTCGGACCGCACCAGAACGTGCAGGCCGACTACTGGGTCGGCAACGGCTACGTGTCGGTCAAGCGCACCGGCAATACGTTCGTCGGCACGTTGAGCAGCCTGCACCGCGGCGTCGGCATGGGCATCGGCTGGGTGTTGCTGATGGACACGATCGCGGGGTCGCTGATCCTGTTGTCGCTGACGGGCGTGTTGCTGTGGACCGAGCTGAACAAGCGTCGCACGGTCGGCGTCGTGCTGGTGGCCGGCTCGGTTGCCGCGGCGCTTGCCGCGGGATTCGCGTAAGGCGACCGGATCGACGCTGCAGCGCGTGCGCGCACACCGCCCATCGCGCCCGCCGGCGTCACGACCCGCAGGTCGCGCCGCTGCTCGCCGCGAGTTCGCGCGCGGCCTTCGCGCCTTCCACCTGCAGGATCGTCGGCAGCGATACGTTGTTCTTCGCGGCCGTCACCTCAGCGAGGATCGAGATCGCGATTTCCGGCGGCGTGCGGCTGCCGATGTAGATGCCGGCCGGCCCGTGCAGCCGCGCAAGCTCGGCCTCGCTCAGATCGAATTCGCGCAGCCGCTCGCGCCGCGCCGCATTGTTGCGGCGCGAGCCGAGCGCGCCCACGTAGAACGCGGGCGTCTTCAGCGCCTCCATCAGCGCGAGATCGTCGAGCTTCGGGTCGTGCGTGAGCGCGATCACGGCGGAGCGCGCGTCGAGCTTCATGTCGAGCACCGTGTCGTCTGGCATCGTCCGCACGACCCGCGTGCCCGGCACGTCCCATCCATCCGTGTATTCGTCGCGCGGATCGCAGACCGTCACCTGATAGTCGAGCCCCGCCGCGATCTGGCACAGGTAGCGCGACAACTGCCCCGCGCCGATCACGAGGATCCGGTAGCGCGGCCCGTGGATCGTCACGAGCCGTTCGCCGTCGAACGCGAGCGCGTCGGCGGCTTGCGCCGGCGACAGCGACGCGTGGCCGGTCGCGAGCGTCATCGTGCGCGTGACGAGGCGGCCGGCCTCGACCTGTGCGCACAGCTCGGCGATCCCGCTGTCGCGCGTGAGCGGCTCGAGCACCAGCTGGATCGTGCCGCCGCACGGCAAGCCGAAGCGATGCGCTTCTTCGGCGGTGACGCCGTACTTCACCGCCTCCGGCCGCGCGTCGGCCGCGATGCCCGCGGCATGAACGCGCGCGATCAGATCGTCCTCGATGCATCCGCCGGACACCGAGCCGACCACCAGCCCGTCTTCGCGCACCGCGAGCATCGCCCCCTCGGGGCGGGGCGACGAGCCCCAGGTCTTCACGCCCGTCACGAGCAGCACGCGGCGCCCGTCGGCGAGCCAGCGCGCGCTGGATTTCAGTACATCGAGATCGACGCTGTCCATGATGTTTTCCCGTTGCCGGACGGTCTGCGGCTCCCAACCGTCGTTCGATGGCGGGATTATGAACCGCACCGCGCGCGCGTGCTGCCAGCGTGCGCGTGTGGGGCGCAAATGGCGAGGATCGGGCAAGAGATCGGGACGATCAGGCAGCGCCCGCGCGCGGCAATGGCGCGGCGCGGTTGTGGCGGAGGAGGAAGGCGGAGGCGGAGGCGCTGCGCGCCGCACGGGGCCGGGCGGCCCGGTGCGGCGTTGCAGCCGCACGCGCTGCGTGGGTGCGCGGCTGCATCTGCCATTTCACGTGCGAACGCACGTGCGCGTGGCGTCAGTGCGCGTCGTGCTGTCCGCGCGCCAGCTTCGAGTGGTGGCGCGAGTACAGGAAGTAGATCACGAGGCCGATCACGAGCCAGATGCCGAACGCGGCCCACGTGATGGGCTGCAGGTTCAGCATCAGGAACAGGCACGCGCCGACCGCGAGGATCGGCACCACCGGCACGCCGGGGCAGCGGAACGCGCGCGGCAGCTCGGGGTGCGTGCGGCGCAGCACCAGCACCGCGATCGACACCATCGAGAACGCCGCGAGCGTGCCGATGTTGATCAGCTCGGCGAGCACGTTCAGCGGCACGAGCGCCGCGATCAGCCCGAAGAACAGGCCGACCAGCCAGGTCGTCAGGAACGGCGTCGCGTAGCGCGGATGCACGCGCGACAGCATCGCCGGCAGCAGCCCGTCGCGCGACATCGCGAAGATGATCCGCGTCTGGCCGTAGCTCATCACGAGGATCACGGTCAGCATGCCGAGCACCGCGCCGAGGTCGATGAAGCCGGCCACCCACTTCTCGCCGGCGATCTGCAGCGCATACGAGATCGGGTGCGACACGTTCGCGTACTGCGCCGACGGCACGATGCCGGTCGCGACGGCCGCGACCGTCACGTACAGCACCGCGCACACGGCCAGCGACGCGATGATGCCGATCGGCAGGTCGCGCTTCGGATTCTTCACTTCCTCGGCCGCCGACGACACCGCGTCGAAGCCGATGAACGCGAAGAACATCACGGCCGCCGCGCCGAACACGCCGTTCCAGCCGTGCGGCATGAACGGCTTCCAGTTCGCGGGCGTCACGTGGAACAGGCCGACGGCGATCACGAGCAGCACCACCGACACCTTGATGAACACCATGACGTTGTTGATGCGGGTCGATTCGCGGATGCCGATCGACAGCAGCGTCGTGATCACCAGCATCACCAGGAACGCGGGCAGGTTGAACCACGTGACGGTGCCGGGGATCGCGCCTGGCGCGGCGGTCAGCACGGTCGGCAGCGACAGCCCGAAGCCCTGCAGCAGCGACTGCAGGTAGCCCGACCAGCCGACCGACACGGCCGATGCCGCGAGGCCGTATTCGAGCATCAGGTCCCAGCCGATGATCCACGCGACCAGCTCGCCGAGCGTCGCGTACGAATAGGTGTAGATCGAGCCGGCGACCGGAATGGTCGACGCGAACTCGGCATACGACAGCGCTGCGAGGCCGCACGCGATCGCGGCGATCACGAACGACAGCATCAGCGCGGGGCCGGCCTGCACGGCGCCGGTGCCGGTCAGCACGAAGATGCCGGTGCCGATGATCGCGCCGATGCCGAGGAAGGTGAGATCGATGGCGCCGAGCGCTTTCTTGAGCCCGGCGGCGTGCGCGCCGGCGATCATGCGATCGACGTTTTTCTTGCGGAAGAGGGACATTGCGGGGTAGGTCTCCAGCGCGCGCGAACACGGCCGCGCCGACTGAGTGAAAAACCCGGAATTTTAGCCGATTTGGCGCAGAAGACCCGTTGCGGCGCAGCGGCGCGCTGCGAAATCGTCCGATAAAACAAGCGCTTGCGCGCTGCGCGGGCGGGGCGTCGCCGGTGCGGGGGAGGCCGCGGCGCGGGTCGAACCCGCGCCGAACGGGTGAAGCGGGTGAAACGTGCGGCGAGCATGAGATCCCGCCGAACGAAGCGAAGCGCCCGATGAAGCGCCCGCCAAGCGGCAGTCGCTCAGCCGCCCGACGCGGGCGCCATGTCGACGAGCCGGTTGCTCATCACGTAGAACGTCAGCTCCGCGTTGTTCGACAGCCGCATCTTCTCGAGCAGCCGCGAGCGGTACACGCTCACCGTCTTCACCGACAGCGACAGCGTGTTCGCGATGTCGGTGAGGCGCTTGCCCGACGCGAGCATGCAGAGCGTCTGGTATTCGCGGTCGGACAGCTTCTCGTGCGGCAGCGGCTCGTTCTCGAACGACACGTATTCGGCGAGCGCCTCGGCCATCGCCGGGCTCACGTACTTGCGGCCGGCGGCGACCTGCTGGATCGCGCCGATCATCTGCGCGGCGTTCACCGTCTTCGACAGATAGCCGGCCGCGCCGGCTTTGAGCGCGCGCACCGCGTACTGATCCTCGCGGTACATCGAGAACATCAGCACGGGCGCGTTCGGCAGCTTGCGCTTGATGCGCTTGAGCACCTCGATGCCGTTCGTATCGGGCAACGAAATGTCGAGCAGGATCACGTCGAAGGTCTGGCGGTCGACGGCGGCCATCGCGTCGCTGCCGGTCTCGGCTTCGGTGACCTCGCGCGCGATGCCGCGATCGATCAGCAGGTGGCGGATCCCTTGCCGGACGATCGCATGATCGTCGACGAGCAGGATGTTCAAGCTCATGTCGACCTCACGAACGCGACGCGCGGCGCGCGACGGCGGGCACCGCGAACAGCGAATCCCATGCGAAGCGCGCGACCACGCGCGTGCCGCGGCCCGACGCCGGCTTGCCGGCGTCGAAGCTGCCGCCGAACGCTTCGCAGCGCGCGCGCATGCCGGCGAGGCCGTAGCCGACGCGCCGGCCTCGCGCGAAACCGCGACCGTCGTCGCTGACGATCAGGGCCAGATGGGTAGCGTCGGTGTCGATGCGCACGTCGGCGGACGTCGCGCGTGCATGCTTGGCGACGTTCGACAGCGCTTCCTGCGCGACGCGAAAGATCGCCAGCGCGCTCGCGCCCCCGAGCTGGGTGAGGCGGCCGTCGGCCGCGCACACGAAGCTGGTGCGCAGCCCGGTGCGGGCCGCATGGCTGTCGACCCACGTCGACAGCGCGCCGACCACGCCGCCATCGAGCGGCGGCGTGTCGCGTTCGTCGATCAGCCGGCGATTTGCGTCGGTCGCGGCGTCGAGCGCGCGCTGTGCGAGTTCGACCGCGCGCACGCAGCCTTCCGGCGCATCGGCCGGCAGCCAGGTCAGAACGTTGGCGAGCGCGAAACGCGCGGCGGTGAGTTCGGCGCCGAGCCCGTCGTGCAGCTCGCCGGCCAGATAGCGGCGGGCGGCTTCGTCGGCGGCCATCAATTGCGTGGACAGCGCCGCGATCCGTGCAGCGGATGCGTCGCGTTCGGGGAGAGTGTCAATCATCGGATCGGCAGCGGCGCCGCGGGGCGCGAACGGCTGCGACTGGAACGGGGCGTGAGCGCCGGAGGGCGCATTGAGCAACGTATCCATGATTCTCCCTGCTGTCAGAAGCGGTTCAGACACCGGCTGGCTGAGTGGCCCGATTGCCGTTTCCATGACGGTCGCCGCCAGAGAATCGCCCATCGCCGAAGTAACAAAAGTTACAACTCGTAACGTTTTTGTCCGACCCTTTCATGACCCTCCGAACAGCAACCGCTCGGGCCGCATCATATCTCAAAATTTTCGAAAAATTCATGACAGGCGGACATTTAAGGGTAAATGTGCACAATCGGCTTGAAGGTGTTGTAGGAAAAACACCGACGGGAAAATACCGGTTCCACCCGTATCGAAATGTAACTATTTCGGGATGAATAGTCTCAGTTTGTTACGAATTCGCCAAGTGGGGACAAAAAAAAACCGGAGCCAAAGCTCCGGTTTGTTGACCGCGGACAATTTCCGGGGACCGATCAGTCCACGAAGGCGCGCTCGATCACGTAGTGTCCGGGCGCGCTGTTCTTGCCCTCGACCAGGCCGGCCTGCTTCAGCAGGTCGGTGGTGTCCTTCAGCATCGCGGTGCTGCCGCACAGCATCACGCGGTCGTGTTCCGGCGAGAACGGCGCCACGCCGAGATCGGTGAACAGCTTGCCGGTCGCGATCAGATCGGTGATCCGGCCTTCGTTGTCGAACGCTTCGCGGGTGACCGTCGGGTAGTAGACGAGCTTTTCCTTGATGATGTCGCCCAGGTACTCGTGGCCCGGCAGGTCGTGCTTGATGTAGTCCATGTACGCCAGCTCGCCCTTCAGGCGGCAGGTGTGCGTCAGGATGACCTTGTCGAAGCGTTCGTAGATGTCCGGATCGCGAATGATCGACATGAACGGCGCGAGGCCCGTGCCCGTCGACAGCATCCACAGCGTCTTGCCCGGCAGCAGGTTGTCGGCGACCAGCGTGCCGGTCGGCTTCTTGCCGATCAGCACCGTGTCGCCCACCTTCAGATGCTGCAGGCGCGACGTCAGCGGGCCGTCCTGGACCTTGATGCTGAAGAACTCGAGGTGATCCTCGTAGTTCGGGCTGACGATCGAGTAAGCGCGCGCGAGCGGCTTGCCGTCGACCTCGAGGCCGACCATCGTGAATTCGCCGTTGTTGAAGCGCAGGCTCGGTTCGCGGCTGCAGGTGAAGCTGAAAAGCGTGTCGGTCCAGTGGTGGACGGATTGGACGGTGGCGGTGTCGTATTTGCTCATGGCTTTGAAAGCGGACGCGCGTCGCTAACGCGTGTAACGAGCCCAAAAACGGGCAAAAAAACCGAGTGCAGCGGCCCGATCGCGGATCGGCCGGCCGGCGCGTCGGACACGCGCCTTCTCGATGACAGACGTTTGAGTAACTCGGTATTTTACCCTGCTTGGGGCGGATGCGGGCTTGACCCGCGCGGCTGCGCGGATTTGGCGCAACGAATCATTTCATCCGGCTTGCGCCGGGCGGCCCCGCGCGCGGCGCGGCGCGCGGGCGCGCGCGTCACCGCGGTTACCGCCGTTACTGCGGATCGAGCCGCAGCCGCGCGATGTAGGGCAGGTGGTCGGACAGCCAGGCCGTCTCGCCGGACGGCGCCTGCCATTCGAGCGGCGTCAGCCCGCGCACGAACATCTTGTCGAGCGCGAGCGCCGGCGAGAACGCCGGGAACGTGCGGCCCGACTCGCCGAGCAGCGTCGCGACCTCGGACAGCCCGATCTCGCCGAACAGCGCCACCGAATCGTTGCGCCAGTCGTTGAAGTCGCCGGCCAGCACGAGCGGATCGTCGCCCGCGTTGCGCACGATCCAGTGCGCGATCCAGTGCATCTGGCGCAGCCGCGCGGCGCGCGTGAGCGCGAGGTGCGCGCACAGCAGCGTGACGGGCCGCGCGCCGGCGAGCGTCGCGCGCGCCACCAGCAGCCCGCGGCGCTCGAAGCGGTGCGCGGAGATGTCCCAGCGGCCGCCGAGATCGAGCGGATGCGGCGACAGGATCGCGTTGCCGTGCCGCCACGACGGTTTGAACACGTTCGGCCCGAGCGCGATCTGCCAGTCGAGCGCCTGCGCGATCTCGGTGGCCTGGCAGTGCCAGACGTCGTCGCCGGCCTCTTCCATCGGCGCGCCGAAGCCCGGTGCGAGCATCGGGCGCGGCATGCGGCGGGCCATCGCTTCCTGCAGGAAGTACACGTCGGCGTGCGTCGACTGCATCCAGTTGCGCATCGCGTTCCACGCGGTGAAGCCGAGCGGCGAGCGGCCCTTGTGCAGGTTCCAGCTGACCGCGGTGATTTCGTCGGGCGCCGCGTGCGGTTCGGCGAACGGCAGGGATAGTGCGTCTGCGGACATGGCGTTCAGTCCCTGGCGACGTGCGCACGCACGCGATAGACGAGATGCGGATGCTGGTCGACGAGCGTCCAGTCGGTCCATGCCTCGCCGCCGACCGCGAGCCCCGGATGACTCGCGGCGATCTGCCGCGGCGACGCGGGCACGCACGGATCGCCGCGCGGCGTGTCGTCGTCGTCGAGGGTCTCCTGCACGTCGAGCGCGAGCGAGACGGTGTGCGCGGCGTCGTCGACGGACAGCGGCGCGACCGTGACCGCGCGCGAGCGCTCGGTCGGCACGACGCGCGCGGCATTGCCGCAGCCGACGGGCACGGCGGACGGATAGCGATGGGTATCGGTGCGGGTTTGACCGACGGTGGTGCGCTGCTGGAACGTGTCGATGGTCTGACCGTCGCGCACCACCTGGATCTCCCATGCGACGACGGCCGGTGCGGGGCTTTGCGCATGGGCCGCGAGCGCGCAGCTCGCGAGCAGGACGGCCAGGCCGTGCTTCAGCATGAAACTTCTCCGGAAAACGCGGGTAGCGTGGAACGGACGCACATCTTACGCCCGATCGATCGGCGCGGTCGCGCGAGCGAATGCACCGTCCGGGGCGCAGCACGATCCGGTCCTGATCGAAAGGTAGGTGCGGGCCGCGTGTTTTCAAGCGAAAAAGCGGGTGAACTCGGCGACGCTCGCACGCTCGGTGACGAGACGGTTCTCGATCGCGTGCGGGTCCGCGTGGCCGAGCGACATTCCGCAGACGAGCTGCTCGTTGGCCGGTATCCCGAGGTGCTCGGCGACGATCCGGTGAAACGGCACGAACGCGGCCTGCGGGCAGGTGTCGAGACCGCGTGCGCGCGCGGCCGTCATCACGGCCTGCACGAACATCCCGCAGTCGAGCCACGCGCCGAGCGCCATCACGCGATCGAGCGTGAAGAACAGCGCGACCGGCGCATCGAAGAAGCGGAAATTGCGCGCGTGCTGCGCATGCATGCGCGCCTTGTCGTCGCGGCCGATGTTCAACAGGCCGTACAGGTCCCAGCCGACCTTGCGGCGCCGGTCGACGTACGGCGACACCCATTCGCGCGGGTAGTAGTCGTACTCGGCGACGTATTTCTCGTCGCGCGTGGGATCGTCGTACGCGGCGGTGAGCGCCGCCGCGAGCGCGTCGCGCGTCGCGCCGGTAGCGACGTACACGCGCCACGGCTGGATGTTGGTGCCGGACGGCGCGCGGCTCGCGGCTTCGAGGATCGCCTCGAGCGTGTCGCGCGGCACCGGGGTCGGCAGGAACGCGCGTATCGCGCGGCGTGACTTGAGCGCGGCATCGACCGCGTCCACAGTGCGGAGCGCGTCGGCGTCGACGCGCGAGGCGGCATCGGGAAAGGACATCGGCAACCCTTCGGAACGAAGCGCGCCGCGTCGTGCGGGCGCAGTGCGCGAGGACGGCGAGGACGGCGAGGCCGCCCGTGAACCGTCGATCATACGCCGCGGCGCGCGCCGCTGCAGCGTGCGCGCGTGTTAGCAGCAGAGCGTGGCGGCTGCTTGCTTGCGCGCCGACGCGGGATCGTTACACTGAAATCGTCGGGGTCCGATGGCCGGGCGACGGCAGCACGAGCGAGGTTGGTATGACGACGGCGATGGTGAAACAGGAACTGGCGGTGGCGTCCTTCAGCACGGTGTACGACCTCGAGCAGGTCGAGACCGCGCTGAACGATCTGAACGAGAGCGCGAGCGATGCGCTGCGCGCGACCTACGAGCGGATGCTCAAGACCGGCAATCTGCGCTTTTGCGTGAAGCCGAACCGGATGCCGTCGTTCGACGCGCTCGGCGAAGCGCTGCCCAATTTCACCGAGCCGCTCGACGACATGCGCAAGCAGGTCGCGCTGTGTCTCGAGACGGACGACCGGCTCGAGCTGATGCCGATCCTGCTGCTCGGCCCGCCGGGGATCGGCAAGACCCATTTCGCGAAGGCGCTCGCGCAGCTGCTCGGCACCGCGTATCACTACGTGCCGATGAGTTCGCTGACGGCCGGGTGGATTCTGTCGGGCGCGTCGTCGCAATGGAAGAACGCGAAGCCGGGGAAGGTGTTCGATGCGCTCGTCAACGGCAGCTACGCGAACCCGGTGATCGCCGTCGACGAGATCGACAAGGCCGGCAGCGACGCGCAGTACGATCCGCTCGGCGCGCTGTACGCCTTGCTCGAGCACGACACCGCGCGCGCGTTCGTCGACGAATTCGCCGAGGTGCCGATCAACGCGGGCAACGTGATCTGGATCGCGACCGCGAACGACGCGCATGCGATTCCCGAGCCGCTGCTGAACCGGATGAACGTGTACGAGATCGCGCCGCCCGACGCGGCCGGCGCGCGCCGCATCGCGCAGACGATCTACGACGAGATCCGCACGTCGCATGGATGGGGACGGCGCTTTCCCGAGACGCTCGATGCCGACGCGCTCGACGTGCTCGCGGCGACGCCGCCGCGCACGATGCGCCGCGCGCTGCTGCATGCGTTCGGCGCCGCGCGGCTCGACGGGCGCGACGTGATCGCGCCGGCGGACATCCGCGCCGACGAGGGCGCCGCGAAGCGCAGGCCGATCGGCTTCTGAGTCGGCGGCGGCGCGCGGCCGGCCACGACGTGTGCGCGGCCGGCACGCGCGCGAACCGGGACGTACAATCTCCGTGTGTTCCCTCGACGCGTGAGCGACGCGAAATGCCATGGAGCAGACGGATTGTGTGGTGATCGGCGCGGGTGTCGTCGGTCTGGCGATCGCGCGCGAGCTTGCCGCGCGCGGCCGCGAGACGATCGTGCTCGAAGCGGCCGATGCGATCGGCACGGGCATCAGTTCGCGCAACAGCGAGGTGATCCACGCGGGGCTCTACTATCCGCGCGGCTCGCTGAAGGCGACCTCATGCGTGCACGGGCGCGATCTCCTGTATCGATTCTGCGAGACGCATCACGTGCCGCACCGGCGCGTGGGCAAGCTGCTGGTCGCGACGAGCGCCGCGCAGGTGAAGCAGCTGAAGGCGATCGCGGCCCGCGCGGCGGAAAACGGCGTGCTCGACCTGTTGCCGCTCACGCGCGCCGAAGCGCAGACGCTCGAACCGGCGCTCGAATGCGTGGAAGCGCTGTTCTCGCCCGAGACCGGCATCGTCGACAGCCATCAGCTGATGCTCGCGCTGCTCGGCGACGCGCAGCGCGACGCCGCGACGTGCGCGTTGCAATCGCCGGTCGAGTCGATCGACGTGTTGCGCGGCGGGCGCTTCGTCGTTCGCACCGGCGGCGCTGCGCCGACCGAAATCGAGGCCGCGTGCGTCGTCAACAGCGCGGGGCTCGGCGCGCAGGCGCTCGCGCGCCGCACGCGCGGGCTCGACCCGCGCTGGGTGCCGCCGCTCTACCTCGCGCGCGGCCACTACTTCAGCCTCGCCGCGCGCGCGCCGTTCTCGCACCTCGTCTATCCGATGCCCGATCGCGCCGGGCTCGGCATCCACTTGACGCTCGACCTGGCCGGACAGGCGCGTTTCGGCCCCGACGTCGAATGGGTCGACGCATTGCGCTACGACGTCGATCCGGCGCGCGCGCAGGGGTTCTACGCATCGATCCGCGCATACTGGCCCGGCCTGCCCGACGGCGCGCTGCAGCCCGCGTACGCCGGAATCCGGCCGAAGCTCGCCGGGCCCGGCGAGCCGCCGGCCGACTTCGTCGTGCAGGGGCCGGCGCAGCATGGCGTGCGCGGGCTCGTCAATCTGTTCGGCATCGAGTCGCCGGGGCTGACCGCGGCGCTCGCGCTCGCGCAGCGCGTCGGCGACATCGCGTCGCGCACCTGACGCGCACCTCACGCGTAGCGTCCGCGCGCGGGCCGCCCGACGCGGCTTCGCTGCGCCTGCGAAATCCGTTATCTCCGGCATTTCGGCGCGCACATTTGTTCGCCGCGCGGTTATTCTGTCGAGCGGCCGTCGCCAGAACGGCTTTCAAACCGATAACGTTGGAGCGAGTCCCCATGAAAGCAACCCGTCGGAGTTTCCTGATCACGAGCATCGGCGCCGTGTCCGCGCTTGCGCTGTCGCGCGAAGCGCTGGCCGATGCGCCGATGCTGTCGGAAACCGATCCGACCGCGGTGGCGCTCGGCTACAAGTCCGATGCCACCAAGGTCGACAAGGCGAAGTATCCGAAATACGCGGCGGGCCAGGATTGCGCGGCCTGCATGCTGTATCAGGGCAAGAAGGGCTCCGCGTCGGGCCCGTGCGGTGCGTTCCCCGGCAAGCAGGTGTCGGCGAAGGGCTGGTGCAGCGCATTCTCGAAGATGGGCTGACGTCGGTGGCGGCATCGTGCGATGCCGCAATGTGGCGAAAACCGCAAAACGCCCGCCATCATCCGATGGCGGGCGTTTTTATGCTTGAAATCGGTTTCTTCGCTTTCTACACTCGCTGCACACCAGCGCGCCGCGAACGCTCCCGTGCGATCCGCGACCGCCCGACACGGCGAATTCACGAGGACGAGGCACGCATGGCGACGATTGCGAATTCAACCAAGACGGTCCGGCCCGAGCGTGCGCTGAACCGGCGCGCGGTCGCGGCGGCCGTGATCGGCAACGCGCTCGAGTGGTACGACTTCACCGTGTTCGGCCTGATGACGGTCGTGATCGCCGAGCTGTTCTTCCCGACTTCCAGTGAATACGCGTCGCTGCTGCTGACGACCGCGACGTTCGGCGTCGCGTTCTTCATGCGCCCGGTCGGCGGCATCGTGCTCGGGCTGTACGCGGACCGCGCGGGCCGCAAGGCCGCGCTGTCGCTGGTGATGCTGCTGATGACGGCCGGCATCTTCCTGCTCGCCGCCGCGCCGCCGTATGCGGCGATCGGCATCGGCGGCCCGCTGCTGATCGTGCTCGGCCGTCTGTTGCAGGGCTTCTCGGCCGGCGGCGAATTCGGCAGCGCGACCGCGCTGCTGATCGAAGCCGCGCCGTTCTCGAAACGCGGCTTCTACGGCAGCTGGCAGATGGCGAGCCAGGCGGCCGCGCTGCTGATCGGCGCGCTGGTGGGCGCGGCCGTCACGCGCGGGCTGTCGCACGACGCGCTGCACAGCTGGGGCTGGCGCGTGCCGTTCGTCCTCGGGCTCGTGATCGGGCCGATCGGTTTCTATATCCGCCGTCATCTCGACGATTCCGAAGCATTCCTGCATGCCCAGCAGAGCGCGCGCCGCGCGACGCTCGGCGAAGTCTTCACGCGCCATCCACGCGAGGTGCTGTGCGGGCTCGGCTCGGTGATCGCGCTCACCGTGACCATCTACGTGCTGATCATCTATCTGCCGACCTTCGCGGTGAAGCAGCTGAAGCTGCCCTATGCTCAGTCGTTCTACGCAGTGATCATCGGCAACCTGCTGCTGATGGTGCTGTCGCCGATCGCCGGCGCATGGTCCGATCGCATCGGTCGCAAAGGGCTGTCGCTGTGGTCGCTCGTGCTGACGCTCGCGTTGATGTATCCGCTGTTCGTGTGGCTCGACGGGGCGCCGAGCATCGGCCGGCTGATCGTCGTGCACGCGGTGCTGGCGGTCACGCTCGCGGGCTACTACGGGCCGTTCGGCGCGATGATCGCCGAGCTGTTTCCCGCCAACGTGCGCTCGACCGGGCTGTCGATCGCATACAACATCGCGGTGATGCTGTTCGGCGGCTTCGGCCAGTTCATCGTCACGTGGCTCATCAAGACGACCGGCTCGCCGCTCGCGCCGACCTACTACGTGATGGCCGGGCTCGCGCTGTCGATCGTCGCGGTCGCATTCGTCCCCGTGCGCAGCGCCGACCTCGACGCACCCGCCTGACGATGCGCTGCAACACGCGCACCGGCGCCGTTCCGGGCGTGCAGCCATGCGCGCGCGGAGCGCAACGAGCGCGATGAGCACGATGCGCATGACTTCGACGTGACGGCCCGTCCGCGCACGCAGCCGAATTGTTTAGTTGTAGAAGGAAACAGGCGCACGATTGGCGCATCCGCCGCTCGCGCATGCGGCGCGACCGTTCCGCGCCCGCGCTACCCCGGCAAAAAGCCGCGCGCACGCAACTAAAAGAGTTTTTTCTCCAGCTTGTTGCGCAATCCATAGCTCAAGTAATATCCGCGTACCCGGCCCATGGGGACCGGTTCCGATCTGGAGACCTGGAGGAAACATGGAATACAACCGTCTGTTGCACAGCCTGCGTGTTACCGCCATTGCAGGCGTGGCAGCAGCATCGCTCGGCGTCGCGGGTTCTGCCTTCGCGCAGATTCCGAACAAGACGCTCGTCTACTGCTCAGAAGGCAGCCCGGCGGGTTTCGATTCCGCGCAATTCACCACCGGCGTCGATTTCACCGCCGCCACGTTCACCGTGTACAACCGCCTCGTCGAATTCGAGCGCGGCGGCACCAAGGTCGAGCCGGGCCTCGCGGAGAAGTGGGACGTGTCGTCCGACGGCAAGGTGTACACGTTCCACCTGCGTCACGGCGTGAAGTTCCACACGACCGACTTCTTCAAGCCCACGCGCGAGTTCAACGCGGACGACGTCGTGTTCACGTTCGAGCGCATGCTCGATCCGAACCAGCCGTTCCGCAAGGCGTACCCGGTGTCGTTCCCGTACTTCACCGACATGGGCCTCGACAAGCTCATCACGAAGGTCGAGAAGGTCGATCCGTACACCGTGAAGTTCACGCTCGCCGAGCCGAACGCGCCGTTCATCCAGAACATGGCGATGGAGTTCGCGTCGATCCTGTCGGCCGAATACGCGGATCAGCTGATGAAGGCCGGCCGCGCCGCCGACATCAACCAGAAGCCGATCGGCACCGGTCCGTTCATCTTCCGCAGCTACACGAAGGACGCGACGATCCGTTTCGATGGCAATCCAGACTATTGGAAGAAGGGCGCGGTGAAGCTGTCGAAGCTGATCTTCTCGATCACGCCGGATCCGGGCGTGCGCGTGCAGAAGATCAAGCGCAACGAATGCCAGGTGATGAGCTATCCGCGTCCGGCCGACATCGCGACGCTGAAGGCCGACTCGGGCATCGACATGCCGTCGCAGCCGGGCTTCAACCTCGGCTACCTGGCATACAACGTCGAGCACAAGCCGGTCGACAAGCTCGAAGTGCGTCAGGCGCTCGACATGGCGATCAACAAGAAGGCGATCCTCGAATCGGTCTACCAGGGCGCCGGCCAGGCCGCGTCCGCGCCGGTGCCGCCGACCCAATGGTCGTATGACAAGAACCTGAAGATGGCCGCCTACGACACCGCGAAGGCGAAGGCGCTGCTCGCCAAGGCAGGCTTCCCGAACGGTTTCGACATCACGCTGTGGGCGATGCCGGTGCAGCGCGCGTACAACCCGAACGCGCGGCTGATGGCCGAGATGATCCAGGCCGACTGGGCGAAGATCGGCGTGAAGGCGAAGATCGTCACCTACGAATGGGGCGAGTACATCAAGCGCGCGCACGCCGGCGAGCAGGACACGATGCTGATCGGCTGGACCGGCGACAACGGCGACCCGGACAACTGGCTCGGCACGCTGCTCGGCTGCGAGGCGATCAAGGGCAACAACTTCTCGCACTGGTGCTACAAGCCGTTCGACGAGCTGGTGCAGAAGGGCCGCACGACGACGGGCCAGGACGCGCGCACGAAGATCTACATGCAGGCGCAGCAGATCTTCGCGCAACAGCTGCCGTTCTCGCCGATCGCGAACTCGACGGTCTACCAGCCGGTGCGCAAGAACGTGGTCGACATGCGGATCGAACCGCTCGGCTACGCGCGCTTCGACGGAGTCGGCGTGAAGTAATACGGCCCGTATAAGCTGTCCAGAAGACCGAGACCGGCTCATACCTCATCCGGCGGCGGGAAGCCAAAAGCTTCCCGTCGCCGGTCGCACATTTCCCACAAGAAAATACGAGACGCATCATGTTCACATTCGTGTTGCGCCGCGTGGGGATGGTGATCCCGACCTTCATCGGCATCACCATCCTGGCGTTTGCGCTGATTCACCTGATACCGGGCGACCCCATCGAAGTGATGATGGGCGAGCGCGGCGTCGATCCCGCGATGCATGCAGAGGCGATGAAGCGCCTCGGGCTCGACCAGCCGTTGCCCATGCAATATCTGCACTACATCGGCCGGGCGCTGCATGGCGACCTCGGCACGTCGATCATCACCAACACCAGCGTCGCGGGCGAATTCTTCGCGCGCTTTCCGGCGACCGTCGAGCTGTCGCTGTGCGCGCTCGTGTTCGCGCTCGTGGTCGGGCTGCCGGCCGGCGTGATCGCCGCGCTGCGGCGCGGCTCGGTCGTCGATCACGGCGTGATGGGCACCGCGCTGACCGGCTACTCGATGCCGATCTTCTGGTGGGGGCTGATCCTCATCATGGTGTTTTCGTCGTATCTCGGCTGGACGCCCGTGTCGGGCCGCATCGCCGTCGAATACGACTTCCCGCATCCGACCGGCTTCATGCTGATCGACGCGCTGCTCGCGCCGGACGAAGGCTCGTTCAAGTCGGCGGTCAGCCACCTGATCCTGCCCGCGATCGTGCTCGGCACGATCCCGCTCGCGGTGATCGCGCGGATGACGCGCTCGTCGATGCTCGAAGTGCTGCGCGAGGATTACATCCGCACGGCGCGCGCGAAAGGGCTGTCGCCGGCGCGCGTGGTGGTCGTGCACGCGCTGCGCAACGCGCTGATCCCGGTCGTCACCGTGATCGGCCTGCAGATCGGCACGCTGCTTGCTGGCGCCGTGCTGACCGAGACGCTGTTTTCGTGGCCCGGCGTCGGCAAGTGGCTGATCGATGCGATCGGCCGCCGCGACTATCCGGTCGTGCAGGGCGGCATTCTGCTGATCGCGACGCTCGTGATCGTCGTGAACCTGGTCGTCGACCTGCTGTACGGCGTGCTGAATCCGCGCATCCGCCACACGAGGTAACTCCATGAGCAATCTGCAAAATACCCTGCCGACCGAATCTGCGCCGGCCGGCGGCCGCGCGCTCGCGCTGCGCGAGTTCTGGGCCAACTTCTCGCGCAATCGCGGTGCGGTCGGCGCCGGCCTCGTCGTGCTCGTGCTGATTCTGGTCGCGCTCCTCGCGCCGCTGATCGCGCCGCACAGCCCGGTCGAGCAATACCGCGACTACGTGAAGATTCCGCCCGCGTGGCTCGCCGGCGGCAACTGGCAGTTCATCCTCGGCACCGACGAAGCCGGGCGCGACATCCTTTCGCGCCTGATGTTCGGCGCGCGCATGTCGTTCTGGATCGGCTTCGTGTCGGTCGTGCTCGCGCTGATCCCCGGCATCGTGCTGGGCCTCGTCGCCGCGTTCTTCCAGAAATGGGCCGACACGCCCGTGATGCGCATCATGGACGTGCTGCTCGCGCTGCCGTCGCTGCTGCTCGCGGTCGCCGTCGTCGCGATCATCGGGCCGGGCCTCACCAACACGATGTTCGCGATCGCGATCGTCGCGCTGCCGGCCTACGTGCGCCTCACGCGCGCGTCGGCGCTCGGCGAGCTGCAGAAGGAGTACGTGACGGCGTCGCGCGTGGCCGGCGCCGGCACGCTGCGCCTGATGTTCTCGCAGGTGCTGCCGAACTGCACGGCGCCGCTGATCGTGCAGGCGACGCTCGGCTTCTCGTCGGCGATCCTCGACGCGGCCGCGCTCGGCTTCCTCGGCCTCGGCGTGCAACCGCCGACCGCCGAGTGGGGCGCGATGCTCGCGTCCGCGCGCGACTACATCGACAACGCATGGTGGATCGTGACGATGCCGGGCCTGTCGATCCTGATTTCGGTGCTCGCGATCAACCTGCTCGGCGACGGGCTGCGCGACGCGCTCGATCCCAAACTGAAACGGATGGCCTAAGATGAAACGAACCCCACGCTTGCTTCGTTCGCTGCCGACCGGAGTTGGCGCTTCAGCGCTTACTCCGGTCCCATGCACGGCGCCCCCCAAGGGGGCGGTCATCCTCTTTGGGACGGCCCGGCGGAGGACGACATGAGCAACCCACTCCTGACCATCCGCAATCTCGCGGTGAATTTCAACGGCCTGCCCGCCGTCGACCGGATCAACCTGTCGATCGCGCCGGGCGAGGTGGTGGGCGTCGTCGGCGAATCGGGCTCGGGCAAGAGCGTGACGATGATGGCGCTGATGGGCCTGATCGACGCGCCGGGCAAGGTGACGGCCGACGAGGTCACGTTCAACGGCGTGGATCTCTTGAAGGCGTCGCCGAAGGCGCGCCGCAAGATCGTCGGCAAGGACATCGCGATGGTGTTCCAGGACGCGCTGACGAGCCTGAACCCGAGCTACACGGTCGGCTACCAGATCAAGGAGGTGCTGAAGCTGCACGAAGGGCTGCGCGGCGACGCGCTGCACCGGCGCGCGCTCGAGCTGCTCGACCAGGTCGGCATTCCCGATGCGAAGAACCGGATCGCGGCGTTTCCGCACCAGATGTCGGGCGGCATGAATCAGCGCGTGATGATCGCGATGGCCGTCGCGTGCAATCCGAAGCTGCTGATCGCCGACGAGCCGACCACCGCGCTCGACGTGACGATCCAGGCGCAGATCATGGATCTGCTCGTCAAGCTGCAGAAGGAGCGCGGGATGGCGCTGGTGCTGATCTCGCACGATCTGGCCGTGGTGTCGGAGGTCGCGCAGCGCGTGGCGGTGATGTACGCGGGCGAGATCATCGAGACCAACCGCGTGCCCGACATCTTCCGCGCGCCGCATCACCCGTACACCGAAGCGCTGCTCGCGGCGATTCCCGAGCACAATCAGGGGGCGCGTCGCCTTGCCGCATTGCCCGGCATGGTGCCGGGCCGCGATGATCGCCCGTCCGGATGCCTGTTCGCGCCGCGCTGCAAGTACGTCGTCGACGATTGCCGCAAGGCGCGCCCGGCGCTCGATCCGCTCGTGGCCGGCAACGATGCGATGCGCGCGCGCTGCATCAAGCCGCTCAATGTTTCCAGCTTCGACCTGACGGGAGGCGCACGATGAATGCTGTCAACGAAACGCGCCGCGCGTCGCCCGACGGGCAGGCCGTGCTGGTCGCCGACCAGCTCGCGAAGCACTACACGGTCAGGCGCGGGATGTTCGGGCAGGGCACCGTGAAGGCGCTGAACGGCGTGTCGTTCACGCTCGAGCGCGGCAAGACGCTCGCGGTGGTCGGCGAGTCGGGCTGCGGAAAATCGACGCTCGCGCGCCAGCTGACGATGATCGAGACGCCCACCTCGGGCAGCCTGATGATCGACGGCAACGACGTGGCCGGCGCCGGCCGCCACACCGTCGCCGACCTGCGCCGGCGCGTGCAGATGGTGTTCCAGAACCCGTTCGCGTCGCTGAATCCGCGCAAGACCGTCGAGCAGACGCTCGCCGAGCCGCTCGAGATCAACGCGAACCTGTCGGCGGCCGAACGCGCGGCACGCATCGCGCAGATGATGCGCACCGTCGGCCTGCGCCCCGAGCACGCGAAGCGCTATCCGCACATGTTCTCGGGCGGCCAGCGCCAGCGCGTCGCGATCGCGCGCGCGATGATCCTCGAGCCGCGCATCGTCGTCGCCGACGAGCCGGTGTCCGCGCTCGACGTGTCGATCCAGGCGCAGATCCTGAACCTGTTCATGGATCTGCAGGAGCAGTTCAACACGAGCTACGTGTTCATCTCGCACAACCTGTCGGTGGTCGAGCACGTCGCGGACGACGTGATGGTGATGTACTTCGGCAGCGTCGCCGAACTCGGCGACAAGGCGACGATCTACGCGCGGCCGCGCCATCCGTACACGCGTGCGCTGATGTCGGCGACGCCGGCGATCTTCGAGGAAGACCGCCGCGTGCAGATCAAGCTGCAGGGCGAACTGCCGTCGCCGCTCAATCCGCCGTCGGGCTGCGCGTTTCACCAGCGCTGCCCGTACGCGGTCGAGCGCTGCCGTGTCGAGGAACCGCAGCTGCGCGACGTCGACGGACGTCGCGTGGCCTGCCATCGCGCCGAGGAGGTGGGGGAGGCGAATGCCTGACGGGTTGGCGGCGCGCGCGCCTCGCGTGCGCCGGTCGGGAGCCGGCCGCGCGCGCATGCTGCGCGCGTGCCGCAACGCAAGACGCTGGAGCGTGCGCACGGTCACGGGCGCGGCGCTGGCCGGCGCCTGCGTGGCCGCGAGCGTGCTGGTGCCGGCCGCGGCCGCGCGCGCGCAGGAGCGCATGCCGAGCAGTTCGCCGATTCATCGGGCGCAGGCGCCGTCGCCGGGCATGACGCTGCCGGGCTTCCACGCGCCGTCCGTGTCGAACGGCACGGTCGCGCGCGGTACGGTGCGCGTGCAGCCGGCCCGCATGCCGTTCTACGTCGCGACGCGCGGCAAGGTCACGCTGTACGTGCTCGGCACGCTGCATACGGGCGACCCGTCCGACTACCCGAGTGCGCAGCCGTTCCGGCCCACCATCCTCGCGGCGCTCGCCGCCTCGCCGACGCTCGCGCTCGAGCTGTCGCCGGACGATCTGCTGGAATCGCAGGACGACGTGTCGAAGTACGGCGTCTGCCGCTACCCGTGCCTGCAGCGCCTGCTTCCCGAGCCGTTGTGGCAGCAGCTCGCCGCGCGGCTGCGCGGTAACCCGGCCGCGCTCGCCGAAATCCGCCGGATGCGGCCGTGGCTCGCCGCGCTGGTGGTCGAGACGTACGACTCGTTGTCGGCCGGCCTGCAGACCGAGTACGGCACCGAGGCGCAGCTGCAGAACGTATTTCTGAAGAAGAAGGGCGGCCGCGTGATCGGCCTGGAGACGCTCGCCGAGCAGATGCGCGCGTTCACCGGCCTCACGCTCGCCGAGCAGCGCGAGATGCTCGCGCAGGACATGGTGCAGACGCCCGCGCAGAACGCCGCCGACATCGGCGCGCTGCACCGGCTGTGGCGTATTGGCGACGCCGACGCGATCTCCGCATGGGCGGTCGCGAAGAGCGAGCGGCTCGCACGGTCGAAGGCGCTGTCGGCGTCGATCGACAACAAGATCCTGTACGAGCGCAACCGGCGCTTCGTTGCACGGATGACGGCAATCGCGGCGCCGAACCGGCCGGTGTTCGTCGCGATCGGCGCGCTGCACCTGGGTGGCCAGCGCGGCGTGCTCGAATTGTTGCGCCAGCAGGGGTACCGGGTCGACGCGAACTGAGCGCGCCCGACGCCGCTCGCCGATCCTCCGCCATTCGATCGGCCGCGCGCTTGCGTGTCGATGCGCGCAGGCGGCCGCGCGAGCCGATAAGGAAAACCCTCGAACCGTCTGGAAATAGCGTTTAAAGCCATTGACATCCGGTTCTGCCAATCTCTATTCTTCACCCCACAAGTTGAAAAAATGCAAAGAATAGAAAAGTTCTACGGGGTAGCAGAAAACAAAGCGCGGGGTTGGCGTAGCCGGCACGTAATCAGCGTGCCGGCCGCGGAGTGTCTGCATGCACGGCGGGGCCAAACATCGTCGTACAGCACATGCATGCGGCAGACTTAGCGGTATAAGCGACGTTCCGTCGTCCGACCGGGGGAAGCAGCAATCGGGCGGCGGCGGACGTTTTTTCATCCGGAGCAGCGTTCCGGTCACCGTCGCAAGGCGGTTTCGGGAGGCGAATCGACAGACGGCGAAGCCGCGGCGATTGTGCCAACAATGAAGCGCCACGAGGGCGCTTTTTTCTTTGATGCGGCCGATCGGATGCGGCACGCGATGCGTGCGCGTGAGCGAGGGCGTGCCGCGTTACGCGTCTTCGCCGGCCTGCAGCGTGCCGGGCGCGATCACGTCGATGCCGGCCGTCTCGAGCGCCGCGCGAATCCGCTTCGCGAATGCGAGCGCATGCGGGCCGTCGCCGTGCAGGCAGACGGTCTGCGCATTGAGCGGCACCCACTCGCCCGTCACCGCGCGCACCTGCCGCTCGCGCACCATGTCGAGCGTGCGCGCGAGCACCGCGTCTTCGTCGTCGATCAGCGCGCCGGGCTGGCTGCGCGGAACCAGCGTGCCGTCCGCGCGGTAGCCGCGATCGGCGAACACCTCTTCGATCGCGACGAGGCCCGCATGCCGCGCGGCCGCGACGAACACGCTGTTGGCGAGCCCGAACACCGACAGCGACGGATCGAAATCGTGGATGGCCGACACGACCGCGTCCGCGATCGTCGGATCGCGCGCGGCCTGGTTGTACAGCGCGCCGTGCGGCTTGACGTGCGCGATGCGGCCGCCTTCGGCCTGCGCGATCGCCGACAGCGCGCCCAGCTGGTACAGCACGCCGGCATAGATGTCGCCGGGCGGCAGCTGCATTTCCTTGCGGCCGAAATTCTCCGGATCGTGAAAGCTCGGATGCGCGCCGATCGACACGCCCTTCTGCACGGCCCAGCGCACGCAGTCGCGCATCGCATTGGCGCCGCCTGCATGCCAGCCGCATGCGATGTTCGCCGACGTGACGAGGTCGAGCAGCGCCTCGTCCGATCCGCATCCTTCGCCGAGATCGGCGTTCAGATCGATTTCCATGATGTTCCTCGCCCGCGGGCTGCGCGGGCCGTGTTGCGTACTGCTTGCGCCATTGTCACGCTGCGCGCGATTGCGCGCGGCGACGCGTCTCCTCGCGCATCTCGATCGCGACGTCGATCTGTCTCAGATATGCGCGTTCCGCGTTCAGCGCGGCGCGCGCGGCCTCGGGCGTCGTGCGCACGAAGCGGATCGGCAGGTTGAGCCGCGCCTGCGCGAGTTTCCACAGGTCGGCGCGAATCACCGTGCCGATCTTCGGGTAGCCGCCGGTGGTCTGCGCGTCGTGCATCAGCACGATCGGCTGGCCGTTCGGCGGCACCTGGATCGTGCCGGGCAGCACCGCGTGCGACAGCAGCTCGACCGGCCGCTCGCGCACGAGCTCGGCGCCGGCGAGCCGATAGCCCATCCGGTTGCTGTTGGCGGTGACGAGCCATTCCTCGTCCCAGAGCGCCTGCTGCGACTCGGCCGAGAACGACGCGTAATCGGGGCCCGGCAGCACGCGCACGGGCATCGCCCACGGCGCATGCGCGGGACGGTGGCGGCGCGGCGGTTCGTCGACGCGCACGAACGCGCACCACGCCGGCGCCTTCACGCCGAACTCGGGCGCATCGGACGCGAGGCAGCCGGCGCCGGCCGGCGGCACGCCGACCGGCAGCCGGTCGCCGTCGCGCAGCGCGCGGCCGCCGAGGCCGCCGAAGCGCGCCGCGAGATCGGTGCTGCGCGAGCCGAGCACCGGCAGCACGTCGATGCCGCCCGCGATGCACAGGTAGCCGCGCATCCCGCGTTTCGCGGCCGGCAGCACGAGCGTCTGTCCGGCGTCGACCGGCAGGCTCCACCACGAATACACCGGCTTGCCGTCGAGCGTCGCGCCGAATTCGGTGCCGGTGATCGCGATGCGCGTGGCGCGCGTGAAGCGGAACGCGGCCGGGCCGATCGTGATTTCGACGGCCGCCGCATCGGGACGGTTGCCGACCAGCCGGTTGCCGACTTCGAGCGCGAGGCCGTCGAGCGCGCCGCCTTGCGCGACGCCCAGATGGCGCATCCCGCGGCGGCCGAGATCCTGCACGGTGGACAGCGGGCCGGCGCGCACGACCTCGATCGTGCCGGGGGCGGTCTTCTGGGTCATGTCGCGTCGACTCCGGCAATGGTGAAGCGCACGCGGTCGCCGGGCAGCAGCAGCGTCGGCTGCGGCCGGGCCGGATCGAACAGCACCTGCGAAGTACGGCCGATCAACTGCCAGCCGCCCGGCGCCGTGGCCGGATAGATGCCGGTTTGCGCGCCGCCGATGCCGACCGAGCCGGCCGGCACCTCGAGCCGCGGCGCGGCGCGGCGCGGCGTGTGCAGCGCCGGGTCGAGGCCGCCGAGATACGCGAACCCCGGCTGGAATCCTACGAAGAACACGACGTATTCGCCGCCCGCGTGGCGCGCGACCACTTCGTCGGCCGACAGCCCGGTGTGCGCGGCGACGGCCGCCAGATCGGGGCCGGCGGCACCGCCGTACTCGACCGGGATCTCGACGTCGCGGCCCGGCACGGGCGCGACGTCGGCGCTGTCCCACGCGTCGCGCAGCGCCGGGGTGAGCGACTCGGCGGTTGAGGCGAGCGCGTCGAACACGATCGTCAGATTGTTCATGCCCGGCACGACGTCGATCACGTCGGGCCACGCGCGCGCGGCTTCGGCGACGGCCCACACGCGGCGCTGGCAATCGAGCGTGGCGGGCGCCGGCATCTCGCAGACGAGGGCGGCATCGCCGAGTGGATAAATGCGGGGTTGCGTCATCGGACTGGCACGGTTCGGACGGCAATGTTAGCGTACATTCTCAATAAAATATCGAGAATTTCCCAATAAGCGTTTTCGCCTAGCTCTTATACAGAGGCTTCTGTCGTACACTCGGCTCACCCTGACATCCTGCTTGCGCCGCCCTTCCATGAAGCGTTCTCCGACCAAGATCGTGTCATCCGAACACCTCGTTTCCGAGTCGAGCGTGGAGCTGTCGGAGCTCGAATACGGGCTCATCATGGCCGGCAACGCGTTCAACCGCTGGATGGTGCGCTGCATGTCGGCCGCCGGCGCGAAGGACATGACGGCCGTCGAGGTGTCGCTGCTGCATCACGTGAGCCACCGTGAGCGCAAGAAGAAGCTCGCCGACATCTGCTTCGTGCTCAATATCGAGGATACGCACGTCGCGACCTATGCGCTGAAAAAACTGATCGCGCGCGGCTATGTGAAAAGCGAGAAGAGCGGCAAGGAAGTGTTCTTCTTCGCGACCGATGCGGGCCGCGCGCTGTGCATGAAGTATCGCGAGGTGCGCGAGCACTGTCTGATCGAGACGCTGAAGGACAGCGGCCTCACCAACGAGCAGATCGGCGACGCCGCGCAACTGCTGCGCAACGCATCGGGCCTGTACGACACCGCCGCGCGCGCGGCCGCCTCGTTGTAAACGATTGCGGCTCGGACGCCGAGCGCGGCGACGCGCGGGATGCCGGCGCGGCGTCGCGCGTCGCGTCATCCGGCGTCCGGGTAGAGCGCGCGGTCGGTGACGATCCAGCCCATCGCCAGATCGTGCGCCTCGGCCGGCAGCGCGTCGACGCGGCACGCGTCGTACGCGATGCCGACCGTCACCGGCAGCGTGTCGCCCGGCCATGCCGCGAGCGTGCGGTCGTAATAGCCGCCGCCGTAGCCGAGCCGGTAGCGCTGCAGATCGAATCCCACACACGGAATCAGCAACAGGTCGGGCACGACCGCGATGCCCGACGCGGGCTCCGGAATCCGGTGATGCCCTTCGCGCATCGGCGTGTGCGCATCCCATGCATGGAACGCGAGCGGCGTGTGCTTCTCGCCGATCACCGGCAGCGCGGCGCGGCGGCCGGGGCCGGCGGCGGCCCACGCGAGCACGGCGTCGCGCGCGTCGAATTCGCCGGGCAGCGGCCAGTAGAAGCCGACCGTGCACGGCGCGAGCCGTTCGAGCAAGCCGCGCAGCCGGGCCTCGAGCGCGGCGTTCGCGGCCGGCTGCGACGCGGCGTCGCGACGCGCGCCGGACAGCGTTCTGCGCAGTGCAACCTTCGGGTTCGGCACAGGGTTGCATGCTATGCTTTCGCTCACTTCGTGCTCCATTCAAAACGATGTCGAACAGCCTTTTCCGAGTATATCGCGCGGTCGCGCTCACGCTTTCGGCCGCCGCGCTCGTGGCGGGCACGAGCGCGTGCGCCGCACCGGGCGACGACACGCTCGCCGGGGACGATCAGATCTTCGTGCAGCTGCGCGAAGCCGCGCGCCGCAACGATGCCGCGAAGGCCGCGCAGCTCGCGTCGATGATCCCGAACTATCCGGTGCCGTCCTACGTCGAGTATTTCCAGATCAAACCGCAGCTGTTCGATTCGACCGGACGCGCGCGCGTCGATGCGCCGGACGCGCCGGTGCAGTCGTTCCTGCAGCGCTACGACGGCCAGGCGATCGCCGATCGCCTGCGCAACGACTACCTGCTCGTGCTCGGCGCGCGCCACGACTGGCGCGGCTTCGACGACCAGTACAAGCGCTTCGTGCTCGACGACGACACGCAGGTCAAATGCTATGCGCTCGAATCGCGCGCGGCGCGCGGCGAGAACGTCGCCGATGCCGCCCGCGCGCTGCTCGTCGAGCCGAAATACTACGGCGACGCCTGCGTCGACCTGATCACGGCGCTCACCGTCAACCAGCAGTTCACGAGCGACGACGTGTGGCAGCAGGCGCGCCTCGCTTTCGAGCAGAACTACACGACGCTCGGCGGCAAGATCGTCGACGCGCTCGGCCCGCGCCCGGCCGGTTTCGACCAGGCGACGAGCGCGCCGCCGCTGTACCTCGCGCGCGGCGTCGGCGCGGACGCCGCATCGCACCAGCTCGCGCTGATCGCGCTCGGCCGGATGGCGCGCAACGATCCCGATGCGGCCGCCGGAATGCTCACCTCGCTCGCCGGTTCGCTGACGAAGCGGGAGCAGGCGATCGCGTGGGGCGCGATCGGCTACCAGGCCGCCATCAAGCGCTCGGCGCTCGCGTCCGACTGGTATGCGAAATCCGCCAACGCGCCGCTGTCGAACCCCGGCTACGAATGGCGCACGCGCGCCGCGCTGCTGGCCGGCAACTGGCCGATGGTGCGCTGGTCGATCGAGCAGATGCCGCCGTCGCTGCGCAGCGATCCCGCATGGATCTACTGGCACGCGCGCGCGCTGAAGCAAAGCGGCGACACGCTGCAGGCGAACCAGGAATTCGAGCAGGTGGCCGGCCAGTACAACTTCTACGGGCAGCTCGCCGGCGAGGAGCTGGGCCAGCGCACGTCGGTGCCGCCGCGCACCAAGGTGAGCGACGCCGAGATCGACGCGATGAGCAAGATTCCGGGCTTCGCGCTCGCGCAGCGCTTCTACGGCCTGAACCTGCGCCTCGAGGGCAACCGCGAATGGAACTGGCCGCTGCGCGGGATGACCGATCGCCAGCTGCTCGCCGCCGCCGCGTACGGCAAGCGCGTCGAGCTGCTCGACCGCACGGTGAATACGGCCGACCGCACGAAGGCCGAGCACGACTTCACGCTGCGCTATCCGTCGCCGTACCGCGACATCGTCGAGCGCTATGCGCAATCGACCGGGCTCGACGTCGAATGGGCGTACGGGCTGATCCGCCAGGAGTCGCGCTTCATCACGAACGCGCGTTCGTCGGTCGGCGCGGGCGGGCTGATGCAGCTGATGCCGGCCACCGCGCAGCTCGTCGCGAAGAAGCTCGGGATGGGCACGATCACGCGTGCGCAGATGCACGACATCGACACCAACATCCAGCTCGGCACCTGGTATCTGGCCGACATCTACAACAACTTCGACAGCTCGCCGGTGCTGGCGACCGCCGGCTACAACGCCGGGCCGGGACGGCCGCGCCAGTGGCGCCAGGTGCTGACGCGGCCGGTCGAAGGCGCGATCTTCGCCGAGACGATTCCGTTCAACGAGACACGCGAGTACGTGAAGAACGTGCTGTCGAACACCGTCTACTACGCGGCGCTCTTCGAGGGCAAACCGCAGTCGTTGAAGAAGCGCCTGGGCACGATCTCGCCCTGATCCGCAACCTTCGTGCTGCACGCGCGCCGCGCGGCAGCGTGAAGGGGCCGTTCACGCGAATGGCCGGCTCGCGAACGCCCGGTGCACGCCGTTTCGTGCGCGCGCGTGCCACGCGCCACGCACGCCGTCATCGGCGTGAACCGTCCATCGGAGGACCGAACATGGAACGCCAGACCGTCGCGCTGCTGGGCGGCACCGGCTTCATCGGCAGCCGGCTCGTCAATGCGCTGATCGAAGCCGGCAAGCACGTGCGGGTCGCCACGCGGCGGCGCGAGCATGCGCGCCACCTGCAGATGCTGCCGATCGAGATCGTCGAGCTCGACGCGCTCGATGCGCGCACGTTGACCGGCTTCGTCGCCGGCGCGCATGCGGCCGTCAATCTGATCGGCGTGCTGCACGGCGGGCGCGGCTCGCCGTACGGGCCGGGCTTCGAGCGCGCGCACGTCGCCGTGCCGGCCGCGCTCGGCGCCGCGTGCGCGCAGGCCGGCGTGCGGCGTGTGCTGCACATGAGCGCGCTCGGCGCCGATTCGAACGGCCCGAGCATGTACCAGCGCTCGAAGGGCGACGGCGAGGCCGCGCTGCGGGCGGCCGCGGCGTCTGCGGCGGCCGGCCCGCTCGCGCTGACGATCTTCCGCCCGTCGGTCGTCTTCGGCCCCGGCGATGCGTTCCTCAATACGTTCGCGAACTTGCAGCGCACGCTGCCGGTGCTGCCGCTCGCGATGCCGGACGCGCGCTTCCAGCCGGTGTTCGTCGGCGACGTCGTGCGCGCGTTCGTCAACACGCTCGATCTGGCGGCCGCGCATGGCAAGACCTACGAGCTCGGCGGCCCGACGGTGTACACGCTCGAGCAGCTGGTGCGCTATTGCGGCACGCTGGTCGGCCGGCACGCACGCATCGTGCGGCTGCCCGATGCGCTCGCGCAGCTGCAGGCGCGCGTGTTCGAATGTCTGCCGGGCGAGCCGGTCATCACGCGCGACAATCTCGCGTCGATGTCGCAGCCCAACGTGCTGTCCGGGCCGCTCGCGCCGGAACTCGGGCTCACGCCCGCGAGTCTCGAAAGCATCGCGCCCGCGTACCTCGGCGCCGCCGCGCAGCGCTCACGCTTCGACTGGTTCCGCGCGCGCCGCTAGGCGCCGCCGGCCGTCGCTTTCCGTCGTCCAACCTCGTGCTAATCGGAACACCGCCATGAAACTCGTCATTGGAGACAAGAACTACTCGTCGTGGTCGATGCGGCCCTGGCTGCTGCTCGCGCATTTCGGCATCCCGTTCGACGAGATCGCGATCGAACTGCGCCGCGACGACACGGCCGCGCGGATCCGCGAGTATTCGCCGACCGGAAAGGTGCCGTGCCTGATCGACGATCACGGCTTCGCGATCTGGGATTCGCTCGCGATCGCCGAGACGCTCGCCGAGCGCTATCCGCAGTTTCCGATGTGGCCGGCCGATCCGCTCGATCGCGCGCACGCGCGCTGCATTTCGGCGGAGATGCACGCCGGTTTCACCGCGTTGCGCACGGAAATGGTGATGAACGTGCGCGCGTCGGCGCCGGGCCGCGGCGCGACGCCCGACGCGCTCGCCGACGTCGCCCGCATCGACACGCTGTGGGGCGCCTGCCTGGCGGCATCGGGCGGCCCGTTCCTGTTCGGCGAATTCGGGATTGCCGATGCGATGTATGCGCCCGTCGTGATGCGCTTCAACACCTATGCGCCGGAGCTGTCGCCGGAGGCGGCCGGGTATGCCGCGCGCGTGACGGCGCTGCCGGCGGTGCAGCGCTGGATCGAAGGCGCGCGGCGCGAAACCAACGTGATCGCCGAGTACGAATCGACGCCATGAACATTTACGCAGTAGGCGGAGCGATCCGCGACGCATTGCTCGGCGTGCCGGTGCAGGACCGCGACTACGTGGTGGTGGGCGCGACGCCCGAGCAGATGGCCGCGCAGGGCTTCCGGCCGGTCGGCAAGGATTTCCCGGTGTTCCTGCATCCGGACACGCAGGAGGAGTACGCGCTCGCGCGCACCGAGCGCAAGACGGCCGCGGGCTATCACGGCTTCCAGTTCTATTACGCGCCGGACGTGACGCTCGACGAGGACCTCGCGCGGCGCGACCTGACGATCAACGCGATGGCGCGCGAAGTGAGCCCGGACGGCACGCTGATCGGGCCGGTGATCGACCCGTTCGACGGGCAGGCCGATCTGCGCGCGCGGGTGTTCCGGCACGTGAGCGACGCGTTCGTCGAGGATCCGGTGCGGATTCTGCGGATCGCGCGCTTCGCCGCGCGCTTCGCGGATTTCACGGTGGCCGACGAGACGCTCGCGCTGATGCGGCGCATGGTCGACGCGGGCGAGGCGGACGCGCTGGTGCCCGAGCGCGTATGGCAGGAAATCGCGCGCGGGCTGATGGAGGCGACGCCGTCGCGGATGTTCGACGTGCTGCGCGAATGCGGCGCGCTCGCGCGCGTGCTGCCCGAGGTCGATGCGCTGTGGGGCGTGCCGCAGCGCGCCGATTACCACCCGGAAGTCGACACGGGCGTGCACGTGATGATGGTCGTCGACTACGCGGCGAAGCAGGGCTATTCGCTGCCGGTGCGCTTCGCGGCGCTCACGCACGATCTCGGCAAGGCGACGACGCCGGCCGACGTGCTGCCGCGTCATGTCGGCCACGAAGGCCGCAGCGTCGAGCTGATCAAGCCGCTGTGCGAGCGGCTGCGGGTGCCGAACGAATGCCGCGACCTCGCGCTGGTGGTCGCGCGCGAGCACGGCAACCTGCATCGCGTGATGGAGAGGGGCGCGGCCGCGCTGGTGCGGCTGTTCGAACGCAGCGACGCGCTGCGCAAGCCGGCGCGCTTCGCCGAGATGCTGCAGGCGTGCGAATCGGATGCGCGCGGCCGCCTCGGGCTCGACACGCAGCCGTATCCGCAGGCCGAGCGGCTGCGCGTGGCGCTGGTCGCGGCGCGCAGCGTCGATGCCGGCGCGATCGCGCGCGGTATCGGCAACGATGCGATGCAGATCAAGGACGCCGTGCATCGCGCACGGATCGACGCGGTCAAGCAGGCGCTGGCGATCGCGGAATAGGCGAGGGGCGGGTGG